>CACAUH010000019.1 GCA_902535565.1 uncultured Bacteroidota bacterium
TTCCTTGGTAAGGAAGAGGTCACGGGTTCAATTCCCGTCATTGGCTCTATCCAGAAGTACATCTCTTAATTACGTAAACCTAAATAACCCAAACCATGGCTAAAGAAACGTTCGATCGTTCCAAGCCGCACGTGAACATCGGGACCCTCGGTCACGTTGACCACGGCAAGACGACCCTCACCGCGGCAATCACTAAAGTGTTGGCAGACGCTGGCTTCAGCGAGGCCTCCTCATTTGATCAGATTGACAATGCTCCCGAGGAGAAGGAGCGCGGCATTACCATTAACTCCTCACACGTTGAGTACGCAACGGCGAACCGCCACTATGCGCACGTAGACTGTCCAGGTCACGCTGACTATGTGAAGAACATGGTAACGGGTGCTGCTCAGATGGACGGCGCTATTCTCGTGGTGGCAGCCACTGATGGCCCTATGCCTCAGACCCGTGAGCACATCCTTCTCGGCCGCCAGGTTGGTGTGCCTCGTATCGTGCCTTTCCTCAACAAGGTTGACATGGTCGACGATGAGGAGTTGCTCGAGCTCGTGGAGATGGAGGTGCGTGAGCTCCTCAGCTTCTACGAATATGACGGAGACAACGTTCCCTGCATTCAGGGTTCCGCCCTTGGCGCCCTCAATGGGGAGCAGAAGTGGGTTGACACCGTTTTGGAGCTCATGAATGCTGTGGACGAGTACATTGAGTTGCCTGAGCGTGACAACGAGAAGCCGTTCTTGATGTCCGTGGAGGACGTCTTCACGATCACAGGTCGTGGAACAGTGGCCACAGGCCGTATCGAGACTGGAATCATCAACACGGGTGATGAGATTGACATCCTCGGCCTCAACGCCGAAGGAATGAAGTCCACCATCACAGGTGTTGAGATGTTCCGCAAGATTCTCGATCGCGGTGAGGCTGGAGACAACGTTGGTCTTCTCCTTCGCGGAATCGACAAGAGTGACATCAAGCGCGGAATGGTGATCGCTGCTCCGGGCTCTGTTACCCCGCATAGCAAGTTCAAGGCTGAGGTCTACATCCTGAAGAAAGAAGAGGGTGGTCGTCACACACCATTCCACAACAAGTACCGTCCACAGTTCTACTTCCGCACGACTGACGTGACTGGAGAGATCCACTTGGAAGAGGGCCGCGAGATGGTCATGCCTGGTGACAACGTGACCATTTCCGTAGAGTTGATCTACGGTGTGGCCATGTCTCCGGGTCTGCGTTTCGCCATCCGTGAGGGTGGACGTACCGTGGGCGCGGGCCAGGTGACTGAAGTGGTCGGCTAACGACCGGTTGAACCGAAAAGACGAGGGGAAAGAAGGTGCCCAACTGGGCATCTTCTTTCGCCGTCTACGGGCATAGCTCAATTGGTAGAGTAGCGGTCTCCAAAACCGTTGGTTGCAGGTTCGAGTCCTGCTGCCCGTGCAAAATCAAGAGAAACTGAAATGGCAAACGTCATAGAATACGTGAAAGACAGCTACACTGAACTGGTGGAGCGCGTTACCTGGCCTGGCCCCAAGCAATTGCAAGAGGCCTCGATTCTGGTGTTTATCGCATCCTTGCTGATTGCAGGGATCGTCTTCGTCATGGATTGGGTTTTCGGCGTGAACAGCGCTGAGAGCATTTGGCAGGGCGTCATCGGTATGATTTACACCTACGTCATTTGAGCAGGATTGGAACGATGAGCGAAATCGACAAGAAATGGTACGTGGTGCGCGCTATCGGCGGGCAGGAGAACAAGGCCAAGGGTTTCCTTGAGTCGGAAATCTCTGCGGCCGGCTTGTCGGACTACATCGGGCAGATCCTCATCCCGACGGAAAAAGTTCTCCAAATCCGGAATGGCAAGAAGTTGACCAAGGAGCGGAATCACTTCCCTGGCTATGTGTTCGTTGAATGCGCGCTGGTGGGCGAGGTTCCCCACGTCATTCGCAACACACCGAGCGTGATCGGCTTCTTGGGAGCAGAGAAACGAGGAGACCCACTTCCCCTCAGGCCAAATGAGGTCAGTCGGATGTTGGGGCGGGTGGACGAGTTGGCCGAGAGCGAGGAGGAATTGGCCATTCCATACAAAGTCGGGGAGACCGTGAAGGTGGGCGATGGTCCATTCAACGGATTCCACGGTACAATCGAAGAAATCAACGAGGAGAAGCGCAAGCTGAAGGTGATGGTGAAGATTTTTGGAAGGAAAACCCCAGTAGAGCTGGGATTCCTCCAAGTGGAGAAGGAGTCCTGAAACAAGCGTCGAATCTGAGAAACACTGAAACCAATCCAAACTAAGGAACAGCCAGGACGTCCCGTGCCCTGTACCAGAATGCTTCCCTGGACACTGCGGCCGACCTGTTCATCATAAACAATAGATCCATGGCTAAAGAAGTCGCCAAGTTGGTCAAACTGCAAGTAAGGGGTGGCGCTGCCAACCCCTCACCGCCGGTTGGTCCTGCACTCGGTGCGGCAGGTGTGAACATCATGGAATTTTGCAAGCAGTTCAATGGGCGTACCCAGGACAAAGCAGGCAAGGTTCTTCCGGTGGTCATCACGGTCTACAATGACAAGTCTTTTGACTTCATCATTAAGACACCTCCCGCAGCAGTACAACTCATGGAAGCCGCCAAAATCAAAAAGGGTTCTTCAGAATCCAACAGACAGAAGGTGGGCAAAGTGACGTGGGACCAAGTCCGTGCAATTGCGGAAGACAAGATGCCCGATCTCAATTGCTTTTCCATAGAGTCCGCCATGAAGGTGGTCGCAGGAACGGCAAGGAGTATGGGGCTGAACGTGACCGGCGATTCGCCTTTCTGATCGTCAATTCATCAGACACAATGGCAAAAATGACACGCAAACGCAAGGCCGCGCTCGAGAAGTTCGACGTGGACAGTGCGTACACGCTTGACGAAGCAGCCGGCATCGTGAAGGAGATTTCCTCCGCGACGTTCGACTCCTCCGTTGATCTCGCCGTCAGCCTCGGCGTGGATCCGCGAAAAGCCAACCAAATGGTTCGTGGAACGGTCTCCCTTCCTCATGGAAGCGGAAAGAACGTCCGCGTGCTGGTTCTCTGCACTCCTGACAAGGAAGCTGAGGCCAAGGAGGCAGGAGCGGATCACGTTGGTCTCGATGAGTATGTCGAGAAGATTAAAGGCGGATGGACCGATGTGGACGTGATCGTCACGACTCCCCAAGTGATGGGCAAAGTGGGCGCCCTGGGCCGAATTCTCGGACCGCGCGGCCTCATGCCTAACCCGAAATCGGGTACCGTCACTATGGAGGTCGGGAAGGCCGTTCAGGACGTCAAGGCGGGTAAAATTGACTTCAAGGTCGACAAGTATGGCATCATCCACGCTTCCGTCGGGAAGGTGAGCTTCTCGAAAGAGAAGATCTCGGAGAATGCCAATGAAGTCTTGCAGACCTTGGTGCGATTGCGCCCGTCTTCTGCGAAGGGCACCTACATCAAGAGCGTTTACATCAGCTCTACGATGTCCCCGGGTGTCCGGATTGAATCGAAGTCGCTCAACAGCTAAGCAAGGAATCCATGACACGCGAAGAGAAAAATCAAGCGATCGAGGAGCTCCAAGCCCTGCTGCAGGACACCAATGTGCTGTACCTGGCTGACGCTTCGTCTCTAAATTCTGCCGACACGACCAAGTTGCGCGGAGAATGTTACAAGGCTGAAATCAAGTTGCAAGTGGTGAAGAACACACTGCTTCGCATCGCGATGGAACGCACCGAGGGCCGTGAATATGGCGAACTCATGGACGTTCTCAAAGGCCAGACAGCACTCATGGCGAGTTCAGTGGGCAATGCGCCCGCCAAGCTCATCAAAGAGTTCCGCAAAAACAGCGAGCGCCCCATTTTAAAGGGTGCTTACGTCGAAGAAGCGGTGTACATCGGCGACGATCAACTGAAGGCCCTTACGGAGATTAAGAGCAAAGATGAACTCCTCGGAGAACTCGTCGGCCTCCTCCAGAGCCCGATGCGGAACGTCCTTGGCGCACTGCAATCCGGTGGAAACACCATTTCCGGACTGGTCAAAGCACTTGGCGAACGCGAAGGCTGACTTTGACATCCCAATTGAATATCAAACAAGCAAACCCCAATACATCATATCATGGCTGATTTGAAAACCATGGCAGAAGAGCTGGTGAACCTCACCGTAAAAGAGGTCAACGAGCTCGCAGAAATCCTCAAAGAAGAGTATGGCATCGAGCCGGCAGCTGCCGCAGCCGTTGTCGCTGGTCCCGCCGGAGGCGGTGGCGAAGGCGGTGGCGGTGAGGAGAAGTCCGAATTCGACGTTATCCTCAAGGCCGCTGGTGGCTCCAAGCTCGCCGTCGTAAAGCTCGTTAAAGAGCTGACCGGCCAAGGTTTGAAGGAAGCCAAGGGCATCGTTGATGGAGCACCTGCCACCCTCAAGGAGGGCGTAGCCAAAGACGAGGCCGAGGCCCTCAAGACTCAACTCGAGGAAGCTGGAGCCGAGGTTGAGATCAAGTAAGATCACAACCCGCTGAATTTCAGAAGGTCAGGCTGGGCGCAGGTCCCGGTCTGACCTTCTTGTACCCTGTTCTAAGCGGGGTACACCCCCAAAGCCAACCTGCACCGTCTGCGATTTGTATTCTCCCAACAGCCGCACCCCATGTTGACGCCCCAACTGCAGCAGCGACATTCTTTCGCCACCACTACACCGGACCTTGCCTATCCGGATTTTCTCGACATCCAACTCCGCTCTTTTCGCGAGTTTTTCCAGCTTGAAACCAAGCCGGAGGACCGTGACACAGAGGGCCTGTTCAAGGTGTTCAATGAGAACTTCCCGATCACGGACACACGAAACCAATTCGTGCTTGAGTTCCTCGACTACTTCATCGACCCTCCACGCTACAACATCTCTGAGTGTATCGAACGGGGTCTGACCTACAGCGTTCCGCTGAAGGCGAAATTGAAGCTCTATTGCACAGACCCTGAACACGAGGACTTTGAGACCATCGTTCAGGATGTGTATCTGGGCACGATTCCATACATGACACCGAAGGGTTCCTTTGTGGTCAATGGCGCCGAGCGCATCATCGTCAATCAGTTGCACCGTTCTCCTGGCGTGTTTTTTGGACAAAGCCGTCACGCCAACGGAACCAAGTTGTATAGTGCGAGAATCATTCCTTTCAAGGGGAGTTGGATTGAATTCGCAACGGACATCAACAGTGTGATGTATGCCTACATCGACCGGAAGAAAAAGCTTCCTGTCACGACACTGCTGCGTTCTATTGGCTATGAGTCCGACCGGGACATTCTGGGCATTTTCAACCTCGCTGAGGAGGTGAAGGTCTCAAAGGCAGGCGTCAAGCGTGTTTTGGGCCGTCGTTTGGCTGCGCGTGTGCTCAAGACGTGGATTGAGGACTTCGTGGATGAGGACACCGGTGAGGTGGTCAGCATCGAGCGGAATGAACTCGTTCTGGACCGCGACACAGTTCTGGAGAAGGAGCACATCGAGCTCATCGTGGAGTCTGGGTCGAAGACCATCATTCTGCATAAAGAGGACATTAACCAGGCTGACTACGCCATCATCCACAACACCCTCCAAAAAGACCCTTCCAACAGTGAAAAGGAGGCCGTTGAGTACATCTACCGGCAGTTGCGTAATGCTGAGCCACCAGATATGGACACGGCGCGCAGTGTGATTGACAAGCTGTTCTTTTCGGAGCAGCGTTATGATCTTGGTGAGGTTGGCCGATTCCGTATCAACCGGAAACTGGGCATTGACATGTCCGAAGAGTCCCGCACGCTGACCAAGGACGACATCATCCTCATCATCAAGTTCCTCATCGACCTCGTCAACTCGAAGTCTGATGTGGACGACATCGATCACCTTTCCAACCGGCGCATCCGGACGGTGGGAGAGCAGCTTCACAACCAATTTGGCGTGGGTCTTGCCAGAATGGCCCGTACCATCCGTGAGCGGATGAACGTGCGCGATAATGAGGTGTTCACTCCAACTGACCTCATCAACGCCAAGACGCTGAGCTCGGTGATCAATTCGTTCTTCGGAACGAATCAGCTCAGCCAGTTCATGGACCAGACCAACCCGCTGAGTGAGGTGACGCACAAGCGTCGAATCTCCGCACTCGGCCCCGGTGGTTTGTCTCGCGAACGCGCTGGATTTGAGGTCCGAGACGTGCACTACACGCACTATGGACGTCTCTGTACGATTGAGACACCGGAAGGACCGAACATTGGTTTGATCAGCTCGCTTTGCGTCTACGCGAAGGTCAACCGACTCGGCTTCATCGAGACCCCATACCGTGAGGTGGACGAGGGTGTCGCCAAAGTTGGAGGCGAGGGCATCACCTACCTGTCTGCCGAAGAGGAAGACAGTGCGATTATTGCTCAGGCCACTGTGGGGCTCAATGACGACGGAACGTTCAAGAACGACATCATCAAGGCACGTCTTCAAGGCGATTTTCCCTTGGTAGCGCCGAAGGAAATCAAGTACGTGGACGTGGCTCCGAACCAGATTGCATCGATTGCGGCTTCGTTGATTCCTTTCCTAGAAAACGATGACGCCAACCGTGCACTCATGGGGTCCAACATGATGCGACAAGCTGTGCCGCTGATGCGTCCCAACAGTCCGATTGTTGGAACGGGGTTGGAGAGTCAGGTGGCCCGCGACAGCCGTGTGTTGATCACGGCGGAAGGAGACGGCGTCGTCGAATATGTGGATGGCAATGAGATTCACATCCGCTACCACATGGATGAGAATGACCGCCTCGTTTCATTCGAGAACGAAGTCAAGGTTTATGACATCACCAAATTCGCAAAGACGAACCAAGGCACCTGCATCAACCTGAAGCCTATCGTTGCCAATGGCATGCGGGTGGAAAAGGGAGACATCATGGTGGAAGGCTATTCCACGCAGTCTGGTGAGCTCGCTTTGGGTCAGAACATGAAGGTGGCATTTATGCCATGGAAGGGATACAACTTTGAGGATGCCATTGTGATCAGCGATCGCGTGGTCCGTGAGGATGTATTTACCTCTTTGCATGTCACCGAATACAGCCTGGAGGTGCGCGACACGAAGCGCGGACAGGAAGAGCTGACCGCAGACATTCCCAATGTTAGCGAGGAGGCCACAAAGGATCTAGATGAGAACGGTCTTATCAGAATTGGTGCGCACGTTGGTGCTGGAGACATCTTAATCGGAAAAATCACACCGAAAGGTGAGAGCGATCCGAGTCCTGAGGAGAAGTTGCTCCGTGCGATTTTTGGCGACAAGGCCGGCGATGTCAAAGACGCTTCTTTGAAGCTCGGTCCAAGCGCAAAAGGGGTCGTCATTGACAAGATGCTGTTCTCCCGCATGGTCAAGGACCGCAAGTCCAAGGCCGCTGATAAGGCCATCCTCGAAACCATCGACGGTGAATTTGACAAGGAGGCCGTGGTGCTGCGCAAGACCCTGGTGGAGAAGCTGATGAAAATCGTCGGCGGCAAGACATCACAGGGCGTGCAGAACTATTACAAGGAGATGCAGATCAAGAAGGGTGTGAAGTTCACCCAACGCGCCCTGCAGACCTTGGACTTCAGCATCGTCAACACAGACGGATGGACCCGTGATGAGGGCAACAACGCCTTGGTCAAGCGTGTGGTTCACAACTACAACCTGAAGTACAATGACCTGCTCGGCACCTTCAAGCGGAAGAAGTTCCAGGTGACCGTCGGTGACGAGCTCCCCGCGGGCATCGTGAAGCTGGCCAAGGTCTTCGTCGCCAACAAGCGCAAGCTCAAGGTGGGAGACAAGATGGCCGGTCGCCACGGAAACAAGGGCATCGTGGCTCGGATCGTCCGCCAGGAGGACATGCCGTTCCTCGAGGACGGAACCCCGGTCGACATCGTGCTCAACCCGCTGGGCGTGCCTTCGCGGATGAACCTCGGCCAGATCTACGAGACTGTTCTCGGATGGGCCGGACAGAAGTTGGGTATGAAGTTCGCCACGCCGATTTTCGACGGGGCCAGCCTTGACGAAATCAGCGGCTACACCGAGAAGGCCAACGTGCCGAGCTTCGGTGTGACTCACCTCTACGACGGAGAGACCGGCGAGCGCTTCGACCAGCCCGCCACGGTCGGCGTGATCTACATGATCAAGCTCAGCCACATGGTAGACGACAAGATGCACGCCCGTTCTATCGGGCCATACAGTCTCATTACCCAGCAGCCGTTGGGCGGTAAGGCACAGTTCGGTGGACAGCGTTTTGGAGAGATGGAGGTGTGGGCCCTCGAGGCTTTCGGTGCCTCGCACATCCTTCAGGAAATCCTCACAGTCAAGTCGGACGATGTCGTCGGCCGTGCCAAAACCTATGAGGCCATCGTCAAGGGCGATCCGATGCCGACCCCCGGCATACCGGAGTCTTTCAACGTACTTATGCATGAATTGCGCGGATTGGGATTGACCGTGGCCCTCGAGGCCTGAGTTGCTCCTGCTTCTAATTATTGATCCTCACCAAGATGACCAACAACAAGACCCCGAAGCTCTCCAGCGACTTCAACAAAATCCGCATCAGCATGGCTTCGCCCGAGGAAATCCTTGAGCAAAGCCACGGCGAAGTGCTGAAGCCCGAAACCATCAACTACCGGACATACAAGCCGGAGAGAGATGGCCTATTCTGCGAACGCATTTTCGGCCCTGTCAAGGACTATGAATGCCATTGCGGCAAGTACAAGCGCATCCGCTACAAGGGCATTGTCTGCGACCGGTGCGGTGTGGAGGTGACCGAGAAGAAGGTCCGCCGCGAGCGGATGGGCCACATCCAGCTCGTAATCCCCGTGGCGCACATCTGGTACTTCCGCAGCCTGCCCAACAAGATTGGCTACCTGCTCGGATTGCCGACCAAAAAGCTCGACCAGATTATCTATTACGAGCGATATGTGGTGATTCAGCCGGGTGTGGCGACCAAGGCCGATGGAGAGGCACTGGATGTCAATGAGTTCCTAACGGAGGAAGAGTATCTCGATATTCTGGATACACTTCCAAAGGACAACCAATATCTGGACGAGAAGGACCCCAACAAGTTTGTGGCCAAAATGGGCGCTGAGGCGCTGCACGACATGCTGGCCAACCTTGATTTGGACACGCTGAGCTTCGATTTGCGCCACGCTGCCAACACGGAGACCAGTCAACAGAGAAAGAACGAGGCACTCAAGCGTCTGCAAGTGGTGGAGGCCCTGCGTGATGCCAACCATCGCGTCGACAACAAGCCGGAGTGGATGATTGTGAAGGTTGTCCCTGTTATTCCGCCCGAGCTGCGTCCGTTGGTGCCTCTCGATGGAGGCCGCTTTGCCACATCCGATCTCAACGACCTGTATCGTCGCGTGATCATCCGGAATAACCGTTTGAAGCGCTTGATCGAAATCAAGGCTCCTGACGTGATCCTTCGGAATGAGAAGCGAATGTTGCAAGAGGCTGTGGACAGCCTCTTCGATAACAGCCGAAAGTCATCTGCGGTAAAGACGGAGAGCAATCGCCCACTAAAGTCCCTCTCGGACAGCCTAAAGGGCAAGCAAGGGCGTTTCCGGCAGAACTTGCTCGGAAAGCGTGTAGACTACTCTGCGCGTTCCGTGATCGTCGTCGGGCCGGAGCTCAAGCTCCACGAGTGCGGCATGCCAAAGAACATGGCTGCTGAGCTCTATAAGCCGTTCATCATTCGGAAGATGATCGAGCGGGGTGTGGTCAAGACGGTCAAGTCCGCCAAGAAGATTGTGGACGCCAAGGAACCCGTTGTTTGGGACATTTTGGAGAACGTAATGAAGTCGCACCCGGTGCTGCTCAACCGTGCTCCAACGCTGCACCGACTGGGTATTCAGGCATTCCAGCCGAAAATGATTGAGGGCAAGGCCCTTCAGCTGCATCCGCTCGCATGTACGGCCTTCAACGCCGACTTCGACGGAGACCAAATGGCTGTTCACCTGCCGCTTGGGCCCGCCGCGATTTTGGAGGCGCAGCTTTTGATGCTGGCCAGCCACAACATCCTCAATCCGGCCAATGGAGCGCCGATTACCGTTCCTTCCCAGGACATGGTCCTGGGCCTCTATTACATCACCAAAGAGCGCAAGTCGACCAAGGAAGAGCCTGTGAAAGGAGAGGGCATGACGTTCTATTCTCCAGAGGAGGTCATCATTGCCCACAATGAGGGCCGCGCGGCGTTGCACGCGGGCATCAAGGTTCGTTGGGAAGACCACGAAGGAAATGCCCAGTTGGTGGAGACCACTGTGGGCCGGGTGTTGTTCAACGAGGTCGTGCCAAACGAGGCCGGGTATGTGAATGAGCTACTCACCAAGAAGAGCTTGAGGGGCATCATCTCCAACGTTTTGTTGGCTGTGGGTGTTCCCCGTACGGTTCAATTCCTCGACGACATCAAGAAGCTCGGCTTCACCATGGCGTATAAGGGGGGATTGAGCTTCAACCTCAACGACATCATCATTCCTGCGGAGAAGGTGAAGTTGGTGAATTCGGCCAATGACCAAGTGGGCGAGGTGATGGACAACTACAACATGGGGCTCATCACCAACAACGAGCGGTACAACCAAATCATCGACATCTGGACCAACACCAACTCCAGGTTGACCAATATTCTGATGGAGCGCTTGGAGACCGACAGGCAGGGCTTCAATTCGATTTACATGATGATGCACTCCGGGGCCCGTGGCTCCAAGGAGCAGATTCGCCAACTGAGTGGCATGCGAGGCCTGATGGCCAAGCCGCAGAAGTCAAGTGCAGCTGGTGGACAGGACATCATTGAGAATCCGATTTTGTCGAACTTCAAGGAAGGCCTGTCCATTTTGGAGTACTTCATCTCTACGCACGGTGCACGTAAGGGTCTGGCAGACACGGCTTTGAAGACGGCTGACGCTGGATACTTAACCCGTCGTCTTGTGGACGTGGCCCAGGATGTAATCATTACCGAATACGATTGCGGCACCATTCGCGGTTTGACGGCAACGGCGTTGCGCAAGAATGAGGAGATCGTCGAGTCCCTTGCCGATCGAATCATTGGACGGACTTCCGTGCTCGATGTGCATCACCCTGAAACAGGCGATCTTATTGTGGGCGGCGGAGAAGAGTTTACCGAGGCCATTGCCGCCACCATTGAGGAGGCAGGTATCGACGAGGTGGAGATGCGCTCCGTGCTCACCTGCGAGAGCAGGAAGGGGGTGTGTGCCAAGTGCTACGGCCGTGCGCTAAGCACCAACCGTCTTGTCCAAGAGGGCGAGGCTGTCGGTGTGATTGCCGCCCAGTCCATTGGTGAGCCTGGAACCCAGCTCACGTTGCGTACGTTCCACGTGGGTGGTACGGCCTCGAAGATTTCCGACGAGAACGAGATCACCGCCCGTCAAGACGGCGTGGTCGAGCTCGAGGATCTGCGTACCGTGCAGCGGACCACAGCGGATGGTGAGGTAGAGACCGTGGTGGTGTCCCGCTCTACAGAGTTCAAGGTGATTGATCGGGAGATTGGAATCACGCTGAGCTCCACAAACCTTCCTTACGGTGGTGTTCTGCACGTCAAAACCGGAAAGAAGGTCAAGAAAGGCGATCTCATTTGTACATGGGACCCGTACAACAATGCCATCATTTCCGAGGAAGAGGGAACGGTTGTCTTCGACATGGTTGAAGAGGGCGTGACCTACCGTGAAGAGCTGGACGAGCAGACCGGTTTCCGTGAGATTGTCATCACTGAGACAAAAGACAAGAAGAAGAACCCTGCGGTTCACATTGTGGGTGCGAAGGACGAGGTGCTCAAGGTTTACTCTCTTCCTGTTGGTGCTCACGTGAGTGTGCAGGAGGGCGACAAGGTTGGAACCGGTCGCATTCTTGCCAAAATCCCACGTGTGGCTGGTAAGTCTGGAGACATCACGGGAGGTTTGCCGCGTGTGACCGAGCTCTTCGAAGCCAGAAACCCATCGAACCCAGCTGTGGTATCGGAAGTGGATGGAATCGTATCCTACGGAAAAATCAAGCGGGGCAACCGTGAGATTATCGTGGAGAGCCGCACCGGAGAGAAGCGCAAGTACCTCGTGCCTTTGGCAAAGCACATTCTGGTGCAGGAGAACGACTTCGTGAAGGCCGGCATGCCGATGTCCGACGGAGCCACAACACCAGCGGACATTCTCGCCATTCAGGGACCGACTGCAGTGCAGGAGTACCTGGTCAACGAGATCCAAGAGGTGTATCGCCTGCAAGGTGTGAAAATCAACGACAAGCACTTTGAGGTCATCGTTCGTCAGATGATGAAAAAGGTGGTCATTGAGGACCCAGGCGATACGCGTTTCCTCGAGAAGCAGTTCGTTGAGAAGGCAGACTTCAGGGACGAAAATGACCGGATGTTTGGCATGGTGGTCATCACCGATGCAGGAGACAGCACCGATGTCAAGGAGGGCCAAATGGTCTCCGCCCGTCAGCTTCGGGATGAGAATGGTGCCATCCGCCGCAATGATGGCAAGTTGGCAGAAGGCCGTGAGGCCCTTCCTGCCACAGCACGTCCCCTTTTACAGGGCATCACCAGGGCATCATTGCAGACCAAGTCCTTCATCTCTGCTGCCTCTTTCCAAGAGACGACCAAGGTGTTGAACGAGGCCGCTGTGAGTGCCAAGGAGGATTACCTCGGAGGCTTGAAGGAGAACGTCATTGTTGGACACCTGATTCCTGCCGGAACCGGTGTGAGGAAGTGGCACAACATGGTGGTTGGATCTCAGGACGAATTCGACAACCTCACCGAGGCCAATGCCGAAGCCCAAGAGGCAGAGGTGGCGGAGTGATCTCTGTCAAAACAGAAATGCAAAAGGCGGCCCGGAGGCCGCCTTTTGCGTTTACATCGACGAAAGCCATCGCCGGGTTTGAAGGATGTCAATTCAGCAGTGCAGCGTCCGCCAAGTCGGGCCCTGATGTGGGGGCTGGTCCTGTGTAGCCGAAAAGACGCCCTTTTTTGATGATTTGGTCCACAGGCTTGGGCACCATGTCCTCCCAACCTTCTCGACCTTCGCGAATCATGCAAAGGACCTCCACACTGAAGATGTCCAGCAAGGAAAGGTCGTCGAGTTGGATGTCTGAAATCCGCTTGTTGAACATCAAGTAGTCATAGAGCGGCTTGATGCGAGGGTGAATCGGCGCGTTGTCCGTTCGAATCAGCACGTCGTTTTCACTGTCATGCCATGGATAGGCATACACCTTGAGGTCCCGGCTGAACATCACGCCGAATGCCTCGAGAATACCACCGTTCAAATCGCGGTAGTAACGTTCGTTAAAGAGGTCCATCATGGCATTTCCTCCCATGATGACCCCCATCCTCTTCCGTGTGTAGCGGGAGAAGTATTCGATGAGTTTGTAGTATTCCTGATAATTGGAAATGAGCACAGTGTGTCCCAAAGAACAAAGGATGTCCGCTCGATCGAGGAAGTCTTTTTCGTCGATGTCACCCTCTGATTTGAGATTGTTCAGGGTGATTTCGAAGAGCAGCTGGATTTGGTCCTGCTCCACGCGTTTCTCTTGACTAAACATGGACAACCCGCGTTGCATCATGTCAAGATTGACACGCGTTACGGGTCTGAAACTGCCCCGAATGGCCAAGATGTTCTTTTTGTAAAGCACATCGGCAGCTTGCAGGTTGCGGCCGTCAGGGGAAAAGATGACGGCATCCGTCATGCCATGCTTGACGAGCTGGAGTGACAACAGACGGTTGTCGACTTCAGCAAAGTCAGGTCCGTTCATTTGAATGGTGTCGATCTCAATCTGATCCTTGTCCAGTTCGTCATACAGGCTGAGCAGGAGGTCGTTTGGGTGCTTGTACAGAAAGTGACAACCATAGATGAGGTTCACACCCAGAATGCCGATGCTGGCGTGTTGCAAGAGGGCATCAGGTTCGTGGAATCGGGCATGGAGAATGATCGTATTGGCTGGCTTGTTGGGGGCCGTTTGGAACCGCATGCCAAACCAACCGTGTCCTTCGATTGTCTTGTGGTAATTGATGGTCGCCACCGTGTTGGCGAAGGCAAAGTACTTCTTGGAGGGGTGCTTCTCCCGGGCCAGGCGCTCTTCGCAAAGCTGGTATTCGTGGTCCAGCATCTTTTTCACCCTCGCTTCGCAGACATAGCGACCAGACTCCTCGATACCGTAGATGGCATCACTGAAGTCTTTGTCGTAAGCGCTGATGGTCTTGGCGATGGTGCCGCTTGCCCCGCCTGCTCGGAAGAAGTGGCGCACCACCTCCTGTCCAGCCCCGATTTCGGCGAAGGTGCCGTAAAGGTCGTGGTTCATATTGACCCGCAATGCCTTTTGTTTGGCCGAAAGAACGACGCGACTGCTTTCCACGTGATCAGTAATGAAGGTGTAGATGCAAAGGTACCGAGATGCGGGCGTAACGCGGAACAGGTGGCGATTAACTTTGGCAAGTATGGGCGTTCACCTCACCTTTCTCGGCACTGGAACCTCACAGGGGGTTCCGGTCATCGCCTGCGAATGCGAGGTCTGTACGTCGAATGATTCCCGAGATAAACGGCTTCGTTCCAGCGTTCTTTTCGAAGTGGATGGAGACCACGCTGCAGAGGGTCCAAAGGCATTTGTGGTGGATACAGGGCCGGATTTTCGCCAACAGATGCTCAGGGCGCGCGTTCAGTCCCTTGATGCGGTTCTGTTTACCCATGAGCACAAGGACCATGTGGCCGGGCTCGATGATGTGCGGGCCTTCAACTTCAGACAGAAGCGGGACATGGATGTCTATGCTGCCCCGCAGGTGCAAGAGGCCCTAAAAAGAGAATTTCATTACGTTTTCGCCGAAGCACCTTATCCAGGTGTTCCCCGTGTTTGCCTGCACAATTTGGATGGCGACCTGCTGACCATCAGTGGAGTTGAGGTTGTGCCGCTTCCCGTGTTCCACTTTCGACTTCCGGTTCTGGGCTTTCGGATTGGCCCAATCGCTTACATCACCGACGCCAATGCCTTTGCTCCAGAAACTTGGGAACGCCTGAAAGGGGTTGAAATTCTGGTTCTGAATGCCCTGCGAAAGGAAAAGCACATCAGTCATTTCACCCTCGATGAGGCACTCGAGGTGATTGGTCGCGTCAAGCCCGAGCGGGCTTATTTGACCCACATCTCCCACCTCTTGGGTTGCCACCGAGATGTGTCGTCTGAATTGCCAAAGGGTGTATACCTCGGGGAAGATGGACTTCGACTTTCAGCTGGATGACGAGGCTGCTCCATACCCTGTTGGTGGCCCCCATTGGTCGACTTCCCTATGGGGTGCTTTACGTCATAGCTGACGGACTCGCCACCCTGTTGTGGTGGAGTGGGTATCGCAAGAAGGTGGTCCTTGGCAATCTGGAAATGGCCTTCCCGAATAAGTCGTCGGCGGAGCGCACCCACATTGCGAGGGGCTTTTATACACACCTCTCTGAGGTCATAGTAGAGTCGGTCAAATTGTTTCGAGTCGACAGGGAAGAGTTGGCCAACCGGTTTCACCATGTGAATCCCGAGGTGTTGGCGCCCTACGCGGACAAGCCACCGGGAGTCCTGCTTTCTTGTGGTCACTATGGGAATTGGGAACGGTATGCGGTCACCGCGGGAGACGCGCTACCGTTGCCTTTGATGGGGGTGTACAAGCCCCTGTCCAATGCATTCTACGACGACCTGATTTACCGCACCCGAAGTCAATTTGGAACTGAACTCGTGGCCATGAAGCAGGTGTCCAATTGGATGGTAGAGGAAAAGGACCGCGCCAAGGCGGTGACCTTGGCGGTGGATCAGCGTCCACTCGACCCTAAAAAGGCCTGGTGGATGGAATGGATGGGCCAAGAGACGGCCGTGCATTTCGGGCTTGAGGCATTCGCGAGAAAGTTCGATATGCCCGTCGTCTTTTTGGGCTTGCGAAAGGCAGAGGGAAAGCCCAGAGGACACTGGGAGGTCCACTATGAGCTGATTACTGAGCACCCCAATGGGTGGCAGAAGGGGGCGCTGCTCAGGGCCACCTACGACCGTTTGGAGGCCCAGATCAGAAGGGAGCCAGCCTACTGGCTTTGGTCTCACACCCGCTGGAAGCACGCCCGCCCCGAAGGCATGCCCTTGCACCACGTGGAAGCACCCGAGGGCGAGAGGGGCCCCGCCATTCAATCCGCAACCGAATGAACCCATCGAGTAACACTGAAGCGCCGCTTGCCGAGCGGATGCGGCCGCGAACTCTGGAGGACTATGTGGGCCAGGACCATCTTGTTGGGTCAGATGCCACACTGCGTCGAGCACTGTCAGCGGGTCAATTGCCATCCATGATTCTCTGGGGTCCGCCCGGTGTTGGCAAAACGACCTTGGCCCGCCTGATGGCGGAGGCCACCGGTCGCCCTTTCCACCAGTTGAGTGCCATTCGCAGCGGAGTCAAGGAGGTGCGTGAGGTCATTGACAGTGCAGAGCGGCAGGGCATGTTTAGTGCCAGAGCGGTGCTCTTTATCGACGAGATTCACAGGTTTTCTAAGGCGCAACAAGACAGCCTGCTTGGCGCGGTCGAACGCGGATCGGTTACCCTGATCGGGGCGACCACCGAGAACCCGAGTTTTGAAGTCATTCCCGCGCTGTTGTCCCGAAGTCAGGTCTACGTTTTGGAGGCATTTGGGCGCAATCAGTTGGAGGCTTTGGTCCGCCGCGCAATAGAAAAAGACAGCTGGCTTCAATCCTTGGGGGTGGAGGTTGTCGAATGGGACGCACTGCTCCGCGCCAGTGGGGGAGATGGACGACGCCTGCTCAATGTGCTGGAGCTGGTCGCAGCAGGTGCCGCGGCAGAGCAGGGAGAGGGAGCGCAGGGCATACGGGTCGACGACAATCTCGTTGCCAGGTTCATTCAAGCAAACTTGTCTCGTTATGATAAAACCGGCGACACCCATTATGACATCGCATCCGCGCTCATCAAGTCCATCCGCAGCAGTGATCCTGATGGCGCAGTGTATTGGCTCGCCCGCATGGTGGAGGGGGGAGAGGATCCAAAGTTTATCGCGCGTCGCCTGCTCATCTCAGCCAGTGAGGACATCGGCCATGCCAACCCGACAGCGTTGGTCTTGGCCAATGCCACTTTTGATGCCGTTGAGCGGCTTGGCTACCCGGAATGTCGCATCCCTTTGGCTCAATGCGCGACCTATCTCGCATCGAGTCCAAAGTCCAACAGTGCCTACGCCGCCATTGGAGCTGCCCAGAAATCGGTCAGAGCGCACGGTGACTTGCCAGTGCCCTTGCACCTTCGCAACGCCCCAACCAAACTCATGAAAGACCTGGGCCACGGCAGTGGATATCAATACGATCATGATCACGGTGGCTTCAGTGGTCAGGAATGTCTCCCCGAAGGATTGGTTGGGCACCGTTTCTTCAAGCCGGGCAGCACGTCGAGAGAGCAAATCATTGCCGATTACCTCCGAAGCTTATGGGGAGACAGAAAGGCTTGAGGCCGCGAATTTTGCGGCCGTACCGCAACCTTCTTCTACGGCCTGCGTATCTTTGCCGCCCCGTCTCGGGGACGGAACGAAAAGCCGATATAGCTCAGCTGGTAGAGCAACGCATTCGTAATGCGTAGGTCAGCGGTTCGAGTCCGCTTATCGGCTCTGAAAAGCCCTTCGAAAGAGGGGCTTTTTGTTTGTCGCACGCCACAAGTTGGAATCAGTAAGCCTTCCGTTTGTTTTTGCGTTTGAAGAGGTTGCCCACCTTGTTGGCCGCCCGGCGCGTCCAGGGAATGGGCCTTCCTGACCGAAACAGCCCCTTGTACCAACTGTCCGGTCCACCACCGCGTCGCATTCGCTTGGCCGCGCGTCGCTGCGCTCGCCATCGTTTTCGGGTGGATTTGTCCTGCATTTTCCAGTGGGCCTTTCGGCCCTCTCGGAAAGCAGATTCCTGCTGCTTCTCACGCTCACGCTTCATTTTCATCTGCGCCTTGCGCTGACGGGCTGGATCTTGGGTGCGATCGCGCTGGGCCTCTGCTGCAATGCCCGACCACAGGAAGACCACAAAGGGCAACCAAGAGAGGATGCGGCGCATTGTCATGGTCTCAAGTAACGTTATTCCACGACAAACCGTGCCCATGCGGTCGGGTGGTCGTCGGACACCCCTTGAAGCAAAAGCAAATGGCTTCCCGTGGACAGGGCGGCCACATCCAAGGTGATGGTGGACAAGACCTCCTTGCCACGCTCCACAGTTCCCCCGCCAATTTGGCGCCCTACAGCATCGATTACCGTCCAATGCAGTGGCGCACTCGGTGCCGAAAGGAGAAGGGGTTCTTCAAACACTACCTGCAACTGTGACGTGGCGCTTGAAACGGGGTTGGGATAGATGAGGAGCGCAGGGTTGCCAGCATCCGAATCGGGTTGTTGCCCACCCAAAGCGAGGTGCGCTGCCCAAAGGTCGGGAATGCCAAATCCGAGTGAGGTGTCTGGACTTGCCCACTGGGATGCTGATTCGAGCAAGGCCCTGCGGATGGCCCAAGCCGGCTGCTCTGGATGCGCGCTCCAGAGGCTGGCAGCGGCCCCGCATAGAATGGGGGAGGAAAAGGAGGTGCCGTTGCCCGTCCGGATGCTGCCGTCGGGATGCACATAGGCAGCGTCTCGTCCGGTGGCGCACAGGTCGGGTTTCACTCGGCCATCTGCTGAAGGTCCGTAGCTGCTGAAAGAAGCATGTTGGCCGAACACGCCAACGGCACCCACAGCGATGACACTGTCGCCGTCTGCGGGAGCAGTGATTTTCTCCCAAGCACTGTTCCCGCTGTTGCCTGCAGAGTTAAGGACAAGCATGCCCTTTGTGGCCGCGATGTCCGAAGCCTGCGTGATGCGGAATGTGTTCCCATCCAATTCGCCCGGGTCGTGGTCAGAATCTGGGTTGTCGAAGAGGGAATAGCCCAAAGAGGTGTTCAGTAGATCGCATCCCATGCTGTCCGCCCTTTCTGCTGCTGCAACCCAGTGGAACTCCTCCACCAGGTGTTCCCAGTGCACGTCTTCGGTGCGGAATAAGACATAGGCAGCATCCGGTGCGGTGCCGAGGAAATGTTGGCCTCCCGGCGTGTCTAAATGGCCGACCATGGTGGAGAGCACCATCGCGCCGTGTCCATGCTCTGAGTATATCCACGGTGAGGCGGCGCCACCTGCTGGAAAGTTGCCGCCAACGGTGATGCGACCATCGGCATGGGCCCTTGAAAAGGCGGGGTTGGTATCGACCCGGTCGAACCCACTGTCCAAGACGCCAACCAACATTCCTTCGCCGCGATGCCCGATCCCGTGAATGAGGTCGAGGCGCAGTTGTCGCACTTGGCCCCATGCCATGCCGTACCATTCTGGCCCACTTTGGTGTTCTTGGTGAGCGCGCCATTGCACCAGAGGGGACAGGTCCAAGGGCGTTTCTGTTTTGTGCCAATGGCAGGACCGGGTTTCCACAACGCCCTCGAGTGCAGCGATATCGGTCAATAGGGATGCGACAGCTGCAGAGTCAGCCAATGCAGTGTCGATTCGGATCACGATGCCATTGAACCACCGGCTGCGGTGCAAGAGTTGAATGGGCCGGCCTGCTTCAGACTCGCCCAGCGCAAGGACGCTGGTAATCCGTGATTGCGGCACCGGCAAATCGAGGGAGTCCAATGGAATTCCATGGCGTGCCCTTCGGTCTAGTGCCCGCTGGCTGAGCAGTTGAGGCCCCGCATCCGCTGCATTTAACTCAACCCCGCAATTGGTTTTGTCAGCAAAGCCCACCCAATAATGGTCTGGGGCGATTTGTGCTGAAGTCCGCTGAGAAGCGCAAAGTCCGAAGGCCAGACACAGGGCAAACCGGAGAGAGGACATTCGCATCGCGTTTGGGTTATTGCTCGGTGGATTGGAGCCTGCCAAGAGACCAACGTTCCGTTCGGAGGACGTTGCCGTTTTCGTCGAAATAACGCCAAGTTCCATCCTTTACTCCCGCAATGTATTCCCCCATTTCCATCATGGGTTGGTTGCGCAGTTCGCGTCTCATGGCGTCTTGGCCACCGCCTGGTCGGCCAGCCAGGGAGCGCGCACCTTCGTCGGCCGGTACCATGACCCACTCTCCCAGGTCATGCCATGCGGTAAACGGCCCATCGAGTCTTCCGTGGGCGTAGCGCCCCAACCATTTTGGACGGCCACTGGGGTATTCCGCAGAGAACTCCCCATTTTGGGGCACTTCCGACGATGGTTGTCCACCCTTGTACTCGACCAAGGACCGAATCTTTCCATCTGGATTGAAGGTGGTCCACGTTCCTGTGGGCTGGCCCTCACGGTATTCGCCCTGACTCAAGGGTTTGCCATTGTCCATGACCAAAGCGGGGCCATGTCGCTCCCCGTCGCGCCAGTGCTCTTCACTGAGCGGGAGCCCTTCGCGATTGTATGTCAGCCATTTCCCGATCTTTTCACCCATGGCATACGTGCCCTCTTCGAGCAGTTGTCCGCTTCGATGGAAGGTGCGCTGGACCCCGTTGAGGGTGTCTCGAACGTAGTGTTCTTCCATCCGAATTCGCCCCTGTTTGTCAAAGGCTTTCCATAGTCCCGTTTTCCATTGGGTCCATTCGTCATCGCGGAAGACCGTTTCATAATTTCCTTGGTGCGATGTGCTC
>CACAUH010000020.1 GCA_902535565.1 uncultured Bacteroidota bacterium
CAAGGCAAAGGCCACCAGTCCTGTCCAAAAAAAACAGGTGCGAATCGAGGTGTTCATGTAACGCTGAATTGGATGGCAAGTGTACGAAATACACTAACGCGGAATGTGGCCGCAGGCACAAACAGTGCATCTCTGACTGCAAATGCGCATCAGCGAATGACAACCTTCCGGGTTGTCCAGACATGTTGATGTTCGATTCTGAGCAGATAGATTCCAGGAGCGAGCCCTTCAACAGGTAATGTTAAGCGGCCACCTTGCACTTATTCAGTGGAGTGGTAAAGCGTGAGCACAGAGTTCTGCGCGAAGAGACTGCCTGTTGTCAGGGTGAGCATCAGGCCAATCAGGGCAATTTGAAATGTTTTGGATATGGTAGAAAGGGCAGGGTGGGTGGTTGCCATGGTTGCCCTGGTTGCGGCGTTGCATTGAATACAAATGTGGGACTGCGATTGCCTTCGAATCGTTGCACCCTCATTTTATTTCACGGTATTTCATGACATGATGCCACTGTACTTTTGCGTCATGAAATTGACTTTGAAGGCATTGGTTTTTTCGTCAGCATTGTGCTGTCTTGGCTGTTCCACTGGAGAGAGGTCCGATTCTCAAAGCTTAGAGGCTTTGGAAGAAGGTGTGACATTCTATGGAGAGGTGATTGAAACCAAGGGGGGGCTGAATGGTCCTGCACTGCGAAAGGCACTGATGATTTCTGATGGCCGAACCGAGGTCAGGTTTGAGGGGGAGATAGCCGCCACCTGCCCCAAAAAGGGTTGTTGGATGGATGTTGTCTCGGAGGAGGATACGGTCTTCGTTCGGTTTCAGGATTACGGATTCTTTGTTCCTACTGAAGGGGTCGAGGGCAAGAGGACCATTGTGGAAGGCGAGGCTTTCTTCGACACATTGAGCGTGGCAGACCAGCAGCATTACGCTCAGGACGCGGGGTGGACCGAGGAAGAGATTGCTGCAATCACAGAGCCTGAGCTCAAGTTGGCCTTCATGGCCACTGGAGTGATGATTGAGGATTGATGAGGGGGCGGTTGTTCACTTCACTGTTGTTTCTTGTTGCTTCGGTGGCCTTGATGCGGTGTGCGGGAGGGAACGAAAGCAAACCAGCCGACCCGCGATTGGCTCCTGCACAGCCGAATTACACGTCAGAATTGGCCCAATCCATGCGCGATTTGGATGCTGAACTTCTGGAGATTCAGCAGCTGCTGGAGGCAGGAGAAGACGTGGAGGGAGTGCGCATCACAGAGTATCAATTCACTGCCCTCGAGCCAACGCACAGTTCCATGCTGGTCGACGGTTTTCAGGCCCTTTCTATGGCGTTTGCCCATCACGTGGCAGAATTCAATGCTGCTCCGGCTGCAGAGACTTATTCTGCAGTGGTCCGAGGTTGTGAGGCATGCCACATGCGTTCTTGTCCTGGGCCGCTTGACCGGATTGCCAAGCGATATTTGAGTGACGATGAGTGACCCCTTTAATCCCAGTGTGATGGACCGTTTTCGTGTGATGTTGGCTTGTCCGGACAGGAGGGGCATTGTGGCCGAGGTTAGCGGCCTGTTGGCAGAGCTGGGCGCCAATGTCACTGCAGTATCTCAATTCACTGATGCTGCATCCGCTCAGTTTTTTGTTCGGTATGAAGTGGAGGCAAATCTGGGTCAGTTGACATCGAAATCCTTGCATGCTGAACTGTCATCGGGACTTGGCGATTTGCTGGCCCATCCCGATTCATACTTCGTTGTTCGCCCTTCGGACCATCGGCCGAGGGTGGCCTTGTTGGCATCGAAGGCCAGTCACTGTTTGGTTGAGGTGTTGCAGCGTTGGCGTTCTGGAGAGTTGCCCTGCGAAATTGTGTGTGTGGTGGCCAACCATCCACACATAGAAGAATATGCGGGATGGTTCAACTTGCCATTTCACCATGTCCCTTTTTCCCCAGAAACAAAGGGTGAGGCCTTTCGAGAGGTGGAGGGCTTGCTGGAACGGTATGAGGTTGAGGTAACCGTTCTCGCCAGGTTCATGCAGGTGATCCCGAATGGGATGGCGAAGTCCCACCAGGGCAGGATGATCAACATTCACCACAGTTTCCTGCCTTCTTTTATTGGTGCCCGCCCTTATGAGCAGGCGCATTCAAGGGGCGTGAAGTTGGTGGGGGCAACGTGTCATTATGTGACACCTGATTTGGATGAAGGCCCGATTATCGAGCAGGAGGTCGTTCGAATTTCGCATCGGGATTCTCCAGCGGCTTTGCGTCGAAAAGGTCGTATTTGTGAGCGTGAGGCTTTGGCGCGTGGATTGAAGCTCCACCTCGAGGACCGGGTCTTCATGCATGGCAACAGGACGGTCGTATTTGACTGAACCCCAAGGTTTCATTGTCCATCCTGGACCATTAAAGCTTATGTAAAAAAGAAATCCGCACAGTCCAATCCAGGCGGAGCCCTTCATTTCTTGTGCGGATTCTTTCGGGCGAGAACCACCCGAGGGTGTTCTGCTCACAGGGGAACGGGGGGGTTCCCTGCGCTGCGCCGTTTCAAGGGCGCCCCGAGCCTCCGGGTGTCGGTCTTGACTTGGTCCATGACCAGCGTTTATCCCTTCAGCGCCCGGCCAGCCGAAGCTGTCTCGGTCCACTCGGTTTCCCGTGTGGGTCAGACGAACAATTTGCACTGTCCGCCTCAAGCTGCCGGGGACGCTTTGCCTTTCGGCAGCCTTTCCCTGAACCCTTTGGTCACATTCCCAATCTCGAGAGGCTGAGAATGCCGACCTCCTGTGCCTTTCGACTGGAGGTCTTCCGTTTGGTTCTGGCGGGCCAGATCCAACACCATCCCTCTCCGAAGAGTGCCTCCACTCGCGTGGTTGCATCCATGTTGCCGAGACAACGCCGGCCGAGGCCGGTGGCGGGGGTGCCTCTTCCGTTCCGGATTGGGACAAGTCCCTCTGGGCACTAGGCCCCACCCATTCTCAGGGTGCCTTCCCGTCGGAGGACGGCACGAAGTCGCTTTCGCTTCTCCGGTCAGGTGGCCTTTCGATCACGTACCCTCTGGTTTCCCTTTGGGCCCAACAACATTCGGCGAGCCGATCCTCCGGGGAGGTTCCTTTGCCGGAGCATTGGATTGTCGTTGCTGACACCACAAGGGTGGGGAAGAATTTCCAAACAGGCTGCATCGGCAAGCCTCTTGTATTCAACTCTGTACGCACATAGGTTATCCACAATTGTGAATACAGTTGTGCTGTCTAGCCCAAAAATAAACGCCCTTCCGATTCTGCTTAGGTCGGCGAGGTTGCTTCCAACATTCTGCGCAAATAGTTCAATTGCCCCATGTGTCTGGAAAGGTGGCAACTCAGTTGCATGAGAAAGAACCTTATGGATCGGCCTTGGTGGTGAGCAGGTGGAGACGGCATGGGGTTGTCCAGCATGTCGGGGTCGAGATGAAGGAGCGCTTGGTTCACGGCCTTGCGTGTGTTTTCGATTTCGATGAGCACCTCCTGCTTTGGAATGGGCGTTCCGGCGAATTCTTGGTCCCTGTGCCGAATGTACCCGTCTTGCCCGAGCAGATGGCCGACAAAATGTCTGAGGTTGCCGCAGAGGTGAACCGACAGGGTGCCGACGGAGTTCGTGACGCCATCCGTTGTGCTCCACAATACATGATCGGGAGTTGCAAGCACCTCCTTTGCCAGGGCCTGGAGGTCTCGTGTAAGGATTTGCCGCAGTAGTTCCAGTTCGACGGAGATAGATTCACTCATGCGGCCAATTTCGTTTGATGTTGACGTTCGTTTGTGTTGTGCACGGGAACGAGAGGAGCCTTTAGTGTTCCCCACAGGTCCAGTGTTTTTTGGTCTATGCAGTTGGCCATGTCGTCGGTGAGTTGTGCCTTCCAGTCGTCTGTTCTGCCGGAGCGAAAGAAGCGATTGGCATTGAAGTGAAATGTTCCGGGGTTGGTCAGGATGGCGTTTTTCATGGTGTTGAACTCGGTGCTTTCTGCCACGGCAGCCTCTTGTTCTGGTGAGGGGAGAGGATGTCCCAGAAGAAACTGGCTGAGACGTTTGACTGAATTCAGTTTGTCCTCAACCAGATCTTCGTAGCGGAGGATGCACAGTTGATTCGGATTGATGCCGAATTTGGACGCTTCGAAATAGGACTTGACGTGTTGATGGTAGTCTCCGAAATACAGGTCGCCATCGACAAAGAAGTTGACAAATTGCGTCATGGTCATGTCGGGAGAAACGCCTAGAGTAGGGTGTTTTTTATAAAAGTGGTATTGTGAGACTGCTGCGCCTTTTGGATCGCGGTAGGTCATGACCAGCTTGGTCTTAGGGTGTAAGTTGCGAACAGGCAGTTCGTCGATGTTGGCGTGTGTGTAGAAGACGCGCGGTTGTCCTTTGGTGCGCTCGAGAAAATCGAGAAATGCATCCAAGCCATTTTGTGATGCAGTGACTTCGGGCCAGGGCACAGCGCCTTTTCCTATGTCTCCGCAGGCGGCTGGATGGTGTGCGTCAAGCACGCCGGCTGTCCTGAGGATTTCCACGATGAACTTCTTGGTCAGGTGAGTTCCCACTTTTTGGTGCGTGCAGATGAGGATGTCATGCTCAGTGGTGTCCCAAGTTTGACTTAGGGCATCCGCGGCATTGGGGTTGATGAAGGCAGGGATCATCCTGCCGTTGTACCGGGCGTGAAGAAAACCAAGTTTTTGGCACTTGGCAGACTGGGGAACAACGGGTTGAATGGGCTGACTCATGGCATCGGGCAATTGGATGTTGGCAAGGTGCAGCTGTGCCTGAGTTGTCCCGATGACGATCGTCATCTTGAAATTTGAGATTCGTTTCATGTTGGGAACCGTTGGGTTGCGATCACGCCGGTATTGAATGAATTTCCCGAAGTTTGAGCCATGCGCCCAGTCTCATTTGTCACCGTAATGCATTGCAGTTCATTGTTCCTTTGGGGATTGACGGTGAATGCTCAAGACGTCGATGTCTGTCCTTCGGGGTTTGATGAGGTCGCATTGGATTATTTGACTGCCCTTTTGCAAGAAGACTTGGAAAGAGCGTCTGGCTGGGTCTTGGAGTCTGAACGTGAGGCCTGGATTGAGTGGCAGGAATGGAGCCAGGATAAATTGGATTTGAGGATTTCGAATTTGGACCCTCAACTGAAACTTCGACATGATGAAGAGCAACGCAAGGAGTTCGAAAAGCTGGCCGTTTCTCATTGTGCGTGTGAGCATCGAAGTGATCAGGGGGCAGATGCCTTCCGGGTGCGGGTAGCCCCTGATGGAAGGGGATTCCGGATACTCAATATGCGGTACGGTGAGCGGATGGGTTGGCGCGTCGAAACTGGCCATGTTCGACTTGATGGAGAGCAGTCTAGGATGGCCACTGCTTTCATGAGGGCTGTCGACGAGCGGCGATGGACAGAGGCAGAGGCTTGGGTTGCGGCCGTCGCAATTCCAAGTTTTCAGGTGTATCAGGAGAAGGTAGAGCACTACTTGCAGTCGAGCCCTGTGCTGGGGGAAGCGAGACAAAATCAGATTGAGTTGCACGACAGCGAGTGGGAAGATGTTATGCTTTGGGCGGAGCGTGAATCGGATCAGCTTTTCATTGTTCACGCAGAATTCAAGACGGCTGAATCATTGTCCTGTGAGATTGTGGAGATCGAAGGGGTATGGCGCGTGCTGATGAGATGATGTTGAGTCGCAACGTGGTGGTGGATGCCTTGGAGTTGGCCCTGCGACAAGCAGAGGAATCCGCTCGTCTTGCTTTGGATGAGCTGTCTTTTAGTCTGAGCAAGGAAACCAAAAGCACAGCAGGAGATAAGCACGAAACAGGCAGGGCCATGGTCCAACGGGAAATGGAGCAGGCTGGCGAGCGTTTGGCACGATGTGAGGCCATGCAGTCAGCTTTTGTTCGGTTGGACATGCGCAGGGTGAGAAGTGAGGTAGGACCTGGGACAATTCTTGTGAGTGGGGATGCGCGTCTGTTGATTGGGATTGGTTTCGGGCCGTTCGAGGTGCCTGAATTGGGCAGGTTTCAAGCCATTTCTTCGGATGCGCCCATTGCCCAAACACTGGCAGGAAGCAGGGTGGGGGAATGGCATGAGTTTCGGGGCCGTCGATGGACTGTTGAGTCTTTGACTTGAGCTGTTTCGTGCTGATTTTGGGGTCAACTCCATTCTTTTCGTGAACAAAGTCCTTGAAGCGCATCGGTTGGACCCGGAAGTGAACCGCTACCTTCGCGTGAAAATTCACTGATTTGGGACGATCACAAGAAACGTTCGGCAAGCGTGAGCGCGAAGCCAAACGCGCCAAAAAGAAGAAGGAAAAAGAGCTCAAGAAGCAGGAGGCCAAGTCCAACAAGCGGACCTTGGACAGTCCTGATATGATTGCCTATGTGGACGAGTTCGGCAGAATCGTGGACACGCCCCCAGATCCAACTGAGCGCGAGGAAGTCAACCTTGAGGACATTCAAATCAGTGTTCCCAAGGATGAGGACATGGAGCCGGTGGACAAGACCCGCCGAGGAAAGGTGACCATGTTCAATCCCGATAAGGGCTTTGGTTTCATCCGAGACTTGGACACAGGAGAGAGCATCTTTGCCCACGTGACCAATATGAAAGAACAAGTTGAGCAAGGAGACAAGGTGACGTTTGAGGTCGAGCAGAGCCACAAGGGGCCATCTGCCATTAAGGTCACGATTGTCAAATAACGCGTCAAGCGCGAGTGAGCTCCTGCAAAAGGCGGCGTCTTGTAATGGGGAGCAACGTGTGTTGGAGGGGAACGTTCCAGTCCGCGTGAGCGTGGAAGGTTGCGGGTTGTGGTAAATCCTTGTGCTTCGCAATCAGGGACCACTTCATGGACTCGGCGGGTTCGAACTTGGAAGCTTCACGCTCTTCTATGCACTTGAGTTGTAGTTGCAGAAAGGCATCCTCGCCTTTTAGTATCCTCGATTTTTGGAATCTGTAAGCCCGCATTGAGCGGCGGTTGGACTTGCCAATGGTCAAAATCAGGTAACCTTCTTCCATTCTCAAAGGTTGAATGCCGACCGGGGTGAATTGAAGTTGGTTTTCGATCAGGTCATAGAGGGTTTTCCCCTCTTCTATGGCCAATGTCAGGTGGGGCAGGGCCCGTTGAATCAAATTGTCGAGGTAGTTGTCTAGACCTTCGTGACTCCCCGCTGCTTGTCGCAATACGCGCAGCCTTCTGAGATCGAGGCCAACGGCCTCCCCACGTTCTTTTCCAGCGCGAATTTCAGCCTTGATTTGGTCTAGTTCCTTGTGTTTCCGAATGAGGTCTGCCAAGGCTGGATACAGGCGGCTCTGTTTAAACTCCGCCTTGAGTTTTTGAAGCCAGGCCAACAACAGGTATTCCTTGTATTCGGCATCCAGAATTCCCTCGGTAATCCATGGTAAGGGGTCGTGATGCTTTCTTTTTTCACTGTCGACCATAATCACAATATAACCAATAAAATCCTTATAAGTGTAGATTAAATTGACATTTGGAATTTACGTTAACGTTCAGTTAACTTTAAGTTAATGTTTAAGGAAGGTCATATACGAGGCGCATTCTTGGTGCTGCTTGTGGCCTGTATCAGCGTCCCTTGCACAGCTCAGGATCGCAGAGTGGGTGTGGGTGTGGATGGATTGCTTTGGGTTTCTGGCTGGTCCCATGCGCAGGTCAGCTTTCGTCTAACAGAAGAGTTGCAGGTGCTATGTGGTGCAGGTGCCCTTCGGTCATCGACTGGCTTTGTATCCGCGTTGTTTCGCCCTCGTCCTGTGGTCTTTGATCATGCGGGGCTCTTCACGCTGGGTGTGAGAGCAAATCCCGGATACGAATCCGGTCGGCCTTTGAGGGCCATCATAGGAATGGAGTGGGCGACTGAGACTTATGTAAAGAACGCGATGGCCGAGTGGGGCACGTTCGGAACGATGAAATGGAGCCGCAGGGACTTGCGCCTTCTGGCGGGAGCCGAGTGGCTTCGCCCCTCAGGACTGGGGGTTTCAGTTCTGGTCGGATTGGGCCATTCCGGTACGGCCGGAGAAGGTTTTGACGCTGACTTAACCCGACGTGTAGAAAACGGCCCAGACGTGACCCGAATGTTCGGAGTTGAATTGACGAAGTGGTTCTGAGGACGTTTTTGAACCTCAGGCCTGTCCCAATTGGCGCAGCTGGGCAGTGTGCAGACGAATGGCTCCCATAAAGGAGGTCTCATCGCGGTATGGCAGCCCAAATTCCTTGGCCGTTTCCTTCACGATCGGCGCCAAGGCGGAATAGTGCACGTGACAAATGTGTGGAAAGAGGTGATGCTCAATTTGGTGATTCAGGCCGCCACTGTACCAGGTGAGTGCATTGCTGTTGACCCCGAAGTTGCACGTCGTCTTCAAGACATGGCTCATCGGGTCGTCTTCCATCACCGCTCCTTTTTCTGCAGGAACGTAGTCATGGTCTTCCATGACATGGGCAGGTTGGAAAACCAAGGCCAGTGTTAATCCGCCTACGAAATGCATCAAGAGCCATCCGAGAATGATTTGTCCTGTTCCCAATCCGCTAAAAATCAGGGGCAGACCCAAAACAAGGGGGTAGTATATCACTTTGGCCAAGACGATACGCGTCATCAATTCGTTGTAGGACTTGCCCATGCGCTTCAAAAGCCCCAGTTTTTGATATCGGTTGATGGCCACGAAATCTTTAAATGTGGCCCAAATAAGGGTCATGAGTCCATAGAAGAACCAGCAGTAGTAGTGCTGGAACCTGTGCCATGGCTTTCTTGGCTTAAGTGGAGAGAACCTGAGAACAGGGCCTGGATTGATGTCCTCGTCCAATCCATCAATGTTGGTAAAGGTGTGGTGGAGCACATTGTGCTGGATTTGCCACATTTCACTGTTGCCCCCTACAAGTTCAAGCACCCCGCCAACCCAGCGGTTGACGGTTTTGTTTTCGCTGTATGCGCCGTGGTTTCCATCGTGCATCACGGCCATACCGATTCCGGCCAGTGCGAGCCCCATGGTGATTTGCGTTGCCCAGAACATCCAGCCGGCTCCAGTTGCGCCAGTCGAAATCAGGGCAAGTGAACCGAAATAGGCTCCCACGAGGATAAAGGACTTAATCACCATTTGCCGGTTGGCTTTCTTGTGGATGCCCTTTTCTTTGAAGTGGGCATCCACCCGCTGGCGGAGGGCTTTGGCGAATCCAGTGGTGTCACGCCCAAAACGGACGGTAGGGAGTTCAAATGGCGCTTGCGTCATGAACCTGCGAAGTTAGAGCGTAAACGTCCCGATTTTCAGGAAGCTTCACAATCGGTTCACTAAGGGGTGTGAGTGACTCAGGGAATCTTTCTCACGCGAAGGGCTCCCGGTGTGACTTCGAGGTATTCACTGTCGGCAATCCACTCCAAGTATTCTTCTAGAGACAGCTTCTTTGCGGGGGCAATCCGAAGGCCTTTGTCGCTTCCTGAGGCCCGCATGTTGGTGAGCTTTTTTCCCTTGATCAGGTTGAGTTCCATGTCTTTGTCACGGGCGCATTCGCCGACGACCTGTCCTTTGTAGATGTCTTGTCCCGGATCGATAAAAAAGGTGCCGCGGTCTTGCAGACGGTCGATTTCAAAGGCCCGGGCTTGACCGGTTTCCATGCTGATGAGGGATCCGCTCTGCCTCGTTTCGAGGTCTCCAGCGTACGGCGCGTAATCTTCAAACCGGTGGGTCATCACGGCCTCACCTTGGGTGGCGGTCAAGATTTGGTTCCGCAAGCCAATCAAACCGCGCGATGGAATCCGGAACTCCATGTGTTGGATGTCGCCTTTGGCTTCCATGACCTGCAGCATGCCCTTGCGCATCATGACCAATTCTGTGGCCTTTCCCGAGTTGGCCTCGGGAACATCGATCACCAGGTGTTCGAATGGCTCGTGGCGGATCCCGTCCACCTCTTTGAATATCACCTGTGGTTTTCCCACCTGTAATTCATAGCCTTCGCGACGCATCGTTTCAATCAGGACAGAAAGGTGGAGGATTCCGCGGCCATACACAGTCCATTTGTCCTCGCTGTCCGTTGGTAATACCCGGAGGGCGAGGTTTTTCTGGAGTTCCTTGTCGAGGCGTTCGCGGATGTGTCTGCTGGTCAGGTATTCCCCATCCTTGCCCAGGAAAGGGGAGGTGTTGATGGTGAACAACAGGCTCATCGTGGGTTCATCCACAGCGATGCGCTCCATTGCCTCCGGATGTTCCAGGTCGGAGAGGGTGTCTCCAATTTCGAAGTCTTCGATGCCGGTGATGGCGCACAGGTCGCCGGACCGCACATGGTCCACTTTTTCTTTGCCGAGTCCATTGAAGACAAAGAGTTCCTTGGCCCGCACCTTTCTCTGTCCATTCTCTGCACAGAGCATGTAGTCCTGGTTGGCATGGAGGTCGCCGCGAAAAAGACGCCCAATGGCGATTCGTCCAGTAAACCGACTGAAGTCAAGGGACGTAATCTGTAACAAGGGCGTTCCTTCCACATACGGAGCCTCAGGGACACACTCAAGAATGGTGTCCATGAGAAAGGCCATGTTGTCCGAGGGGGTTTCCCAATCGGGTCCCATCCAGCCCATTTTGGCTGAGCCATAGACTGTGGCGAAATCCAGTTGTTCTTCAGTTGCTCCAAGGTTGAACATCAGATCAAAGACCTGTTCCTGAACGATGTCTGGCGTGCAATTTTCTTTGTCGACTTTGTTGACCACGACAATGGGAATGAGTCCCAGTTCCAGTGCTTTTCCCAAAACGAAGCGCGTTTGGGGCATGGGGCCCTCGAAGGCGTCGACCAGAAGCAGGACGGCGTCGGCCATCTTGAGCACGCGCTCTACTTCACCGCCAAAATCGGCGTGGCCGGGTGTGTCGATGAGGTTGATTTTGACCTCTTTGTAGTTGGCCGCTACGTTTTTTGAAAGGATGGTAATTCCGCGCTCCCTTTCCAAATCGTTGTTGTCGAGGATGAGGTCACCGGTTGCCTTGCGGGGGTCGATGACATTGCAGTGGTGAATAATCTTGTCAACCAGGGTGGTTTTGCCGTGGTCGACGTGGGCGATGATCGCGACGTTGCGGAGTCCGCTCATGGATGGGGGTCAATTTGACGGCGCGAAAGAACAGCGGAAACCCCGCCCACTCATCACTTAGGGTGTGAATTCTCAAAGAAACATTGTGGGTGTTGTGTAGGATTGAATCCCGTTCTGCTTCAAGGCTTGTTTTTTGTGCCTTTTGGCACCCCACGATGATTAAAGGGATATAGTTTTGGCACTCATGCCGCAATTGCGATTCTTCGGTGCTTGGTTCTGTCTTCTCTTGTGGGGCGGGGTGCATGCGTTGCAGATGCAGCATGTGGTTGAGCACCACCTTTTGGCAAGCGGTGGGTACGACGCCTGTCACCACCATTGCCATCACCACCATCATGAGCCGGTTCCAGTGGAGCCCTTGGGGATTCCGGAAAAACCGGGTGTTGTCCCGACGGATGACTGCCCCATTTGTAATTGGACTGGCGTGCCTGCCATGCAGGACTTGGTTTGCTCGAAGACCGCGTTGGGTGCTGAATGGCCCATATGCAACACGCTCGGTGAGCGTCAATGTGGCTGCCTCCCTCCAGTCTTGGGGGCGGGCATTGGTTGGCGGGGGCCGCCGGGACCAGACCAGGTCTGAATCTCGTCCCCCTTTTTCCCCTCCATGTCACCATCACACCCCGTGTGGTACAGGACGTTGGATGGCGTCTGGGAGCGTTTGACAAGCAATGCATTGTGTGCCCTGTGCAGCATCCTCTTAATGTGGATGTTAATAGGCAATGGTGTGCTCTTCGCTCAGGCTCCCCGCGCGGTCCACGGTCATGTTTTCCACGCCATAGGCCATTCGCCGTGCAGCCAAGCCTTGATCCAGGCTTGGCCATGCGGTGCCACATTTTCTGCCGATCGAGAAGGTTGGTTCGATGCGGTTTGTCCCGAAGGGATTGACTCGTTGACGGTGGCGGCGCACGGTTTTGCTCGCGTCCATGTTGCGGTGGGTGATGGTTCTCACCTCGACATCGCGCTTTCGTCTTTGGCTGTTGCCCTCGAAGGTGCTGCTGTTCACGCCCTGTCCAGCGAGGAGCTGGTTGAAACGCAAGTGGTTCAAGACGCCGGTGACCTCATGACGACCCTCGATAGGGTACCCGGTGTTCGAAGCCTTGATCTGGGTGCGGGATTGGTGCAACCGGTCCTGCGCGGACTTGTGGGGTCGCGGGTGGCTGTCCTCGAGGATGGTGTGCCGCAGGTCGGAGGTCGATGGGGGGCAGATCATGGTGTTCTGGTGGACCCGTCTCTTTATGATGGAACAGAATGGGTGCCTGGCGGAGGTCAGGTTTGGCTTTCGCCAGAGGCGATGGGAGGGGGTGTCCGATTGCGGGCCCTCGGCATGCTGTCCCATTCGGGCAGCCGAACCCAAGTCGGTGTGAGCCACCGCGCTGGAGACCGGCGCAGCAGAATCCATGTCCTGCATCGCGAACGTCGCGACCATGTTCAATGGCATGCAGGCGCATCCGCCGTTCGATTTGGAGACCGCAATGTTCCCCAAGCCGAATTCAGCTACATCGGTCGCTTGTTTGACCTAGAGGATGGCCGACTCCCCAATACTGGTGGGCGGGCGGGCCATGTGGTGTTGGGTGCGCGATGGGATGATGAAACGCGGGGGCGGTTTTCCCTTGATTTCCGCGCATCTGATGTCCTTCAGGGGTTGTTTCCTGGCATCATTGGGGTTCCGACCCAAAGCGACCTGAAAGGCGATGGAGACCGTTATACTGTGGAGTTGCCAAGTCAACAGGCACAGCGAATCCAGTTGGGCGGAAAATGGATTCGTCCGGGCAAACTCGACCGCACCATTCGGTGGTCGATCTCCCGCAACCTCAGGTTGGAGTTAGCGCCTCCTCATGCCCATGGCTACGGCCCCGAACCCGATTCAGACCTCAGCCTGCAACTTGACGAGCGTCACGCATTTGTAGAAAGCCGTTGGGAGGGCATACATGGCGCCTTCGGTTTCCAAGCCGAGCGGCTTGATGGCCGCACCTCGGGGTGGGAGTTTTTGCTCCCCGACCACAGCAGGGGCCGGTTGTCCTTCATCGCAGATCGGAAAATCCGGTTGGGCAGGATTGGCATAAGAGCCGATGGCCTTCACCTGGTTCATGCCGATTTTGTAGAACCACTGTATGCATCGGATGGAGCGGTTGTGGGGGATGACGTCCGTGCCATTGCGATGAACCGTGTGGTCCCTGGGTGGTCCATTCACCTCAATCGGAGCCTCCACCTCGGTCAATGGATGGAAGGCAATTGGACGGTCACGGCCTATTCCCGGGTACCGGACAGCTATTCCCTTGCGGCCAATGGCATTCACCATGGCACGTTCCGTTTCGAGCAAGGCAACCCCGATTTGCGGCCTGAGCGCACGCTTGAGGTCCGGGCGATGCTGGGCAACCATGACAAGGCGGATGTTCAGCGTTGCCGTTGGTCTGTCCGCGGATTTGCGGCGTTGCACGACGGGTTCATTCACTTGACCCCGACGGCGCGGTTTGCTCCGATTGTCCATGCGGGCCAGGTCTATGCTTTTGAGGCGTTGGATGCCTTCCGCACGGGGGGCGAAATCGAAGTTGACATCAAGCTGGGCAAGGGGACCCTGTCTTCTTCTGCTTCTGTTTTGGGTCAATGGGCATTGGAAACGGGCCTTGGCTTGCCGTTCACGTCGCCTTTGGATGTGCGCACGGACATCCAATGGCCATTGGGAGAAACGGTCTCCTTTGGTCTGCGCCACCGCGCCATTGCTGCCGCCAACCTCACTGCCCGCAATGAAAGCGCCACACCGGGTGCAAGCTTGTGGGGATGTGAACTCCAGCTCCGCAGAAAGCAAATGACGCTGTCTGTGGATGTGGACAATCTGATGAATCTGTCGTGGCTCGACCACGTCAGTGCGTACCGCACCTTGGGCTTGGTCACCCAAGGTCGGTGGGCATCCTTCCGCCTCGCGTTTGACGTGGTGCGTTTGGATGACCGCTCCTGACCAACATTCAAGAAGAAACTCAATTCACACAATTCAATACTATGAAAATCAATACGTTTATCGCCGCCATTGCGGCCAGCGCAGCCCTCGCTTCTTGTGGCACAACAGACTCCGAACCCCCCACGGTTTGCGATTCGAATAACCTGACCGGACTCCCCAGTGTCATGATGGAGGAAATCGAAGTGGAAGCGGGAACCACCGTGACCATTCACGATGCTTTTTGTGACAACGATGGCCTGGCTGAAATCCGCTTTGATTTGCACTCAGCAGAAGGCCATGAGCACGAGGACGAGCACGATCATGAAGACGAGCACGACCATGGAGACGAGCACGAAGAAGAGTTTGTCTTGTACTCCGGGTCCGACTGGGAGGTCCTGGAGACCAGGGCTGTAGAAGGCACTCAAACGGAGGAGCAATTCACATTTGACGTGCCTCTGACCTCTCGTGGGGTATGGGATTACGTTGTTTCTGTTGTGGATGCTGAAGGCAATGCCGCGGCGGATTACATCACGCAAATCCACATTGAGAATGACCATCTTCCGGCGTTTTCTCTTCAGACTGTTGGCGGCGAAGACCCCGCAGAGTGGGAAGGCGAGCAGGTCTGGGCGCCAGGATCAACGGTGAACATCACCGGTTCCGTGTCTGATTCTGATGGCGTGTCTGAAGCAGAAATTCTGTTGATTCGTGAGAGCGACGAGACCGTTGTTTGGTCAGCAGAGATTGCTGCTACTGGCGAATCTGCTATCGATTTCTCCGTGGATGTGGTGGTCCCAGCGGATGCAGCTGAGGGCGAGTATCACCTGGAGATGGAGGCAGTTGACGGCACTGGTGTCGACATGCACACCGGCTTTCACTTGGAGGTCGAGTAATCGGCTCTTCACCGATAAAAAGGGAAATCCCCTGCGCTGCAGCGACTTGCTGTGGTGTGGGGGATTTTCTCTTTCAGGACCTCGGATCGCGCATTTTGCTATTGATGCACGTCAAAGGGCCTTTTGTCAACGAATGGGGGCAACGGGAAAGTCGAAAAGCTAATTTTAGACCATCATGCACGACAACGTCATCTCCAGCCTCATTAAGAAGGAACACCAGCGTCAAACCCATGGTGTTGAGCTAATCGCCTCTGAGAACTATGCAAGCGACCAAGTGATGGCCGCCCAAGGGTCTGTTTTAACTAACAAGTACGCTGAGGGCCTCCCGGGCAAGCGATATTACGGTGGATGTGATGTGGTCGACCAGGTAGAAGACATCGCCCGCCAGCGACTGTGTAAGCTCTTCGGTGCCGAATGGGCCAACGTGCAACCCCACAGCGGAGCCAATGCCAACAGCGCCGTGATGCTCGCCGTTTTGAAGCCCGGCGACAAAATCATGGGCTTCGATCTCGCTCATGGTGGCCACCTCACGCATGGCTCGCCAGTGAACTACAGCGGCAAGCTTTACAACCCGGTATTCTATGGTGTGGAGGAAGAAACGGGCACCATTGACATGGACAAGGTTGCCGAGACGGTGGAACGGGAGAAGCCAAAGCTCCTTATATGTGGGGCATCGGCATACAGTCGAGACTGGGATTACAAGCGCTTCCGAGACATAGCCGACAGCGTTGGAGCATTGCTTTTGGCCGACATCAGCCATCCATCTGGGCTGATCGCCGCTGGGCTTTTGAAGGACCCGCTTCCACACTGTCACATGGTGACCTCGACGACGCACAAGACCCTTCGCGGGCCGCGTGGAGGAATCATCATGATGGGCAGGGACATGGAAAACCCCTGGGGCTTGACCACACCAAAAGGCGCGGTCCGAAAGCTCTCTTCTCTGCTTGACAGTGGGGTGTTTCCCGGCATGCAGGGCGGTCCGCTTGAGCATGTCATTGCGGCCAAGGCCGTGGCCTTTGGTGAAGCCCTCGCGCCGGGATACAAAGACTACGCAGCGCAGGTAATGAAGAACGCACAGGCAATGGCCAAGGCCTTTGTGGACCGCGGCTATCACTTGATCAGCGGAGGCACGGACAACCACCTCATGTTGATTGACCTGCGGAACAAGGACATCACGGGCAAAGCTGCGGATGCGGCTTTGGGCGCTGCCCACATCACGGTCAACAAAAACATGGTGCCGTTTGACACGCGCAGTCCTTTTGTAACATCCGGCATCCGAGTGGGCACGCCGGCGGTGACCACCCGCGGGATGGTTGAATCCGATATGGATCAGTTGGTGGAATGGATGGACGAGGTCATTTGCAATGCGGATGACCAAGTCACAATCGACAAGGTCGGTGCGGCAGTTCAGACCCGCATGTCCCAGTTCCCGCTCTTTGCAGATGCAGTGACGGCCTGATGCCTGCCTGTCAGGTCGAGGTGGTGGCCTCTACGGTTGAGGATGTTCTCGCCGCAGCAGCGGGTGGAGCAGACCGGGTAGAGTTCTGTGTCCATTTGCCTTCTGGGGGATTGACACCAGGGCGGACGCTGGTGGAAGCCGGTTTTGAGGTGGCCCGTGATAAAGGGTTGGGCTTCAGGGTTTTGATTCGGCCCAGAGAAGGGGGGTTCGTGTATTCGGAAGCCGAGCGGAAGGCAATTGTGGCTGAAGCGGAAGCGTGTTTGGACCTTGGTGTGGACCGCGTGGTCACCGGAGCCTTGAATGCTTCAGGTTTGATTGAAAGGCGCCTTCTCTCCGATTTGGATGCAGCAGTGGGATTGGATCAGGTGGTGTTTCACCGGGCTTTTGATGAGGCTGTGGACCATGCTTTGGCGCGACAGCAACTCCTCGACTCGGGAATCCGCACTGTGCTGACCAGCGGGGGTAAAGCAACCGCTATTGAGGGAGTGGATGCGATTCGTGAGAGTGTGGCTTCTGGACTGACGGTTGTCGCCGGTGCTGGGATCCAGCCAGATCACGTCTGCACGTTACTCGCTGCGGGTGTTGAGGCGGTTCATGCCAGTTGCAGGATCCCCTTTTCGGGTGCCAAAGGCAGGCTGTTTGATGCGGGGCGCACATGTGTTGGACCAGAGCGTGTTCAAGCCCTGGTGACTTCGGTTGCTTCTGTTGACCGACCTTGAGCGCATGTTGTCGAATTCAGTTCGGAGTACCGCTTCTTTCCTGTTCATTGTTTTGTTGGCCTCAGGTTGTCTTGAGCGTGAGTCACATGAGGGAAGCCTTGATGGGTTGGTCCCGGTTCCCCTGTCAATTGAGCCGTTGGATGCTGGTTTTGTTTGTCATGGCCACTTGACGGTGGCGTGGCCTAAGGACTGGCTTGCCGAGCAGGATGTGGTCCAACGCTGGTGGAATGAGGCGGGCATTGTGTTGCAAGCTGTGGAGGACAACAGTGCGGATTTGCAATTCGTTTGGGATGACGCGGTGGTGGGCAATGAGGCGTACAAATTGGTTGTAGACAGTGGTAAGATGGAAGTCCGTGCCTCGAGCCCTGCGGGACTTTTTCGAGGGTGGATGACCTTGAGAAAAATCCTTCCGGTCGCCTGTGAGACCGGTTGTGATGCGGGGTTCAATGTTCCTGGGGTGGTGATTAAAGATGCACCCTTTTTTGAGCACAGGGGCCTCTTGTTGGATGGGTGTCGACACTTTCAGGAAGTGGCATTCGTGAAGAAACAAATTGAGACGCTGGCCCTGCACGGGATGAACGTTTTGCATTGGCACCTTACCGAGGATCAAGGCTGGCGGATTGAGATTCCTTCGAGGCCTCGATTGACTGAAATCGCTGCTTGGCGCACGGAAGCAGATGGGTCTCGGCATGGCGGCTATTACACGACCGAGGACATTCAGGAGGTGGTGGCCTTTGCCGCGGCACGCCACATCGAAATCATTCCCGAGATTGAAATGCCCGGCCACAGTTCCGCCGCGATCGCGGCCTATCCGGAGTTGGGGTGCACTGGGGATACCCTCGCGGTGCCACACCGATGGGGTGTTTTCAAGGACATCTATTGTGCGGGCAAGGAGGAAACGTTCGTTTTTCTTCAGGAGGTTATGGATGAGGTGGTTCGGCTTTTTCCGGGTCCAAGAATCCACATTGGAGGTGATGAGGCACCCAAGGTTCGCTGGGAGGAGTGTCCTTTGTGTCAAGAGCGCATGAAGGCTGAGGGATTGGCCAATGAGGAAGAGTTACAGCGTTGGTTCATTGGCCGGATGGGGCGCTACCTCAAATCCAAAGGGAAGTCCATCATCGGGTGGGATGAAATATTGGAAGGAGGCTTGCCTGATGGTGCTGCAGTTCAAAGCTGGCGTGGCATGGAGGGGGCAGCAGAAGCGGTGCACTTGGGCGCTGATGTGGTTGTGTCGCCCACCAGCCATTGCTATTTGGATTATCCGGTGAGGAGCACCGATTTGGAGGAGGCATACAGCTTCAACCCCATGCCGGACTCGCTCTCTCATGGCCCCGGTCGGATTTTGGGAGGAGAGGGAAACATGTGGACGGAGCATGCGCCTCAGCAACGGGTGGAAAGCATGGTGTATCCCAGATTAACAGCTTTGGCTGAGGTGTTTTGGAGTGGTCCAAAACGGACAGCAGTAGAGGGGGCTTATGTTGATTTTATTACCCGATTGGATGCATTCTATCCGCGTTTGGACGCGATGGATGTGGCCTACGGCTTAGAAACCACGCCTTTTGTTTTGGAGACATCTGCCGGTCCTGATGGGGCCTGGCAGTGGAGGTTCGTGCCACCGGCCGAGGTGTGGAAGGAAGAGGGGAATGGAGCGGGGATGGTCGCGCTGTTGTTTCGGATTCGGTGATGGTGCTGGAGGGGAAAGGGACCATTGGCATGGAGGTCGGACAAAGAGGCAACTGGACAGGTCAAGTGGAGTTTTTTCCATTGAATGGACACGCCGCCACCTTCTGTCCGATTGAGTTGGACTACGAACCCAGCCCCTGGTATACGGGCGGTGGAGACAGTGCTCTGGTGGATGGCCGTCTCGGATCTTCAGACTTTCGCGACGGAGCATGGCAGGCCGCACAAGGCCAGGACATGGTCGCTTCGGTTGACTTGGGTCGGGTGGACTCCATTGTCGGTTTAGAAACGGGGGTCTACTTGTATCAGGATGCTTGGATTTTTCAGCCGAAGGCGGTGGTTTGGGAAGGGTCCCTAGACGGTCTAGTTTGGTTTCAGATGGCCAAATCTGAGCCTTCGTCTGTGCTCGAACGGGACGACCGCCAAGAGCGAATTGAACTGAGACCTGACGTGCTGGAGCCGGATGCAAAGGCCCGATTTGTGCGAATGACTGTGGAAAATGGAGGTGTTTGCCCCAACTGGCATGCCGCTTCGGGTTTAGAAAGTTGGTTGTTTTTGGATGAGATGGTCGTGAGGACCCGGTCTGCACAATTCTGAGGTGCTTGGAGACGGTTTGCTCGGTCTAACGAATCCTTAACATTTTGGTTTTGCAGCCTTCATCGCATGTCGGAATTCAAGGAATTTATTCGCGTCTCAAACGATTTATGATATGCGTTCTTTTGCTGTTTTTCTCCTTTTGTTTGGCTTGGCTGGTATTGCACAAGCCCAATGCGATTGCCCACCTGTGGCCAACCGTCCCATCGTGACGATTGCGGCGGGTGGCACGGGAACTGCGAACTGGACCTGTGACAACACCACGTGATCGACCACCGTGCCGGATCCAACGCCGGCAAAGGTGATGCCGTTAATCTCATTGGCAGCACCGAGCTCGGCACCACCATGACGAACAGAGACATAGCGAAGGATTCCACTGTTGTCCGTGTCGTCATCACCTCCATAAGAAGCCTGATCGTTGTCAGCCGGAATGCCCTCAACCTGAGCCACACCGCCAAAATTGGTGGTGGCGTTCCCGAGCACAATGAGTCCGCCCCATTGTCCGCGGGTATCATAGGACACAGATCCGTCAAGCGGGTCGGCTTCGTAGGTCATGATGATGGGGCAATCGGCCGAGCCGTCGGCGATGATCTGGCCACCGCGGGAGACGATGAGGGCCG
>CACAUH010000021.1 GCA_902535565.1 uncultured Bacteroidota bacterium
TCCAATTCCGGTGATGTGGACGGCACCATGACACTAACCACCTCCAGTACCAATGCTGAATCACTGGGCATTTCATTGGTGGGTTCGGGCATTTCCGAGGTGAGTGGAGAGCTATGCGATCTCGCATGGACACTTGAAGATTCCCCATATACTTTCACTGGACCAGTCACAATTCCGGAAGGATGCAGCCTCACCATTGAACCCGGCGTCGATGTGTTTCAAGAAGGACAGCCCCTTCTGGTTCATGGCACATTTAATGCAGAGGGAACAACAGATCAACCCATCAATTTAACGGGGGGCAATTTGACGCTGGGACAATCCACCAACACCGCAACGCTTCGGTTCTTCAATAGAATCGGAGAGAATGAAATCAACCAAATATTGTATCTAAACGGGTTCAACGATACGGAAGATGGTTACGCCATGGATTGTTATGATTTTTATAACAACACTACCTACACTGGAAACACCACCCACGGTGGTAGCCATGGTTGTGATGCTCACTATATCGATAACGGCAGGCTCCGCCACTACGCTTATCATTATGACGGCGCCATCTTTCCGAGCGACACTCTCTATGCTCCACAATCAGGGACCTATGAAATATCAGCAAAACTCCAATTGGATGCCGGAACTGCTGGACAGGCGGTCACCCTTGAAGTCTTCAATGAGGATCAATGGCTCTCAGTCGATTCCATTGGTCCTCACGAGAATGTAGGCACCAGCTGGAATCATGGGGCAAAATTGACAATGCGCAGCATACAGCAATACGCCGCCAACGAACCCATTCTGTTTCGCATCCACCTTTACGTTCCCTACGGAACATCCGCGATATGTTATATTGATGAAATCAGAGTCGGGTCACCTCAGACTAAAGCTCAATTGGATGGATGGGACATCTTGTCCCAATCAGACAGTCTCGAAGTGACGTTCTCGGACAGTCAAGGTCAAATTTCAGTAGTAGGAAATGGAATCTCAATCGAGTCATCTTATTACGACGAGGTAGACTGGAACACGCTAAACCTTTTAGAGGCCCCTATTCTGACTGATTCTCAAGGCTCTTTTTACCTAGAATTTGAACACCAAACAACAAAGGCAGACCGATACTGTGACTGGGCTATGTACACCATGTTGAATGGAAATGGCACATGGCACTACACTTATGGTTACGACAACGGATCTAGCTATGGAGTAACCAACAGCTGGAAGCAATCAGAGTGCCTTCTTCCATTCACAGTAAACGATGGAGACCGTATCGATTTTAAATTCCATGCGAATGGCTACACCTCAAGCTCTGACCGCGACGAAATTGACTTCGATATCCGCAACATTTCACTATACCAAAGAACAGCATCAGATATAGTGGAGCGTCCTCTCATATGTGAAAGCAGCGAATTAAAAAACACCTATTCATCCTCTGAGATGCATTTGGCTGCCACCACGATACCTCATTTAGAAATGGGAACAGGATCGCTTTCTGCCTCGGAATGCGATTTTCGATCCATCAAGGCAACGGGCGGCAACACCATCTCTCTTTCTGAATGTACAGTAATCAACAGCCCCAATGCTGGAATCGAAATGTCGGGTGACAACGCCAACCTGACCTTGTATGGATGTAGTATTACTCAGTCAGAAGATCAAGGAATCATTACGTCGGGTGACAACGCCAACCTGACCTTGCATGGATGTAGTATTACTCAGTCAGAGAACGCTGGAATCACGATGTCCGGCAATGAGGTATTCCTTGACGTCGACTATAGCTACATCAATCACAACAATTCTCATGGAATCGATATCAACAGTAGCGCTGAGAACGCCGAGGTCATAATGGACAACTCATCGGTTTCGTACAACCAAAGCTCCGGAATTAACATAGATGGCCGCGCTGACATTCGTTATTCGAACATTGTCCACAACAGTGATTATGGCCTTTACACGCGGTATTACCAGTTCTCTACCATTGAGAATTCCATTTTTTGGTTCAATGGCAACAGCCAACAAATTTATGCCAGTAATAATGGCGTGAATGCTGTCAGTTACTCCAATGTACAAGGCATCAATGCTTTGCTGACGTCAACTCAATTCGCTTGGGGAGATGGGTGCATTGGAACGGACCCGGTATTGGCGGATTCACTGGGGCACCTCGATCCGTTCTCGCCTTGTGTGGATGGCGGAATGCCTTGGGAGCAGGATGCGCACATCCCATACGGCCTGGGCAGCAGCCGGGCGGACATGGGCATGTATGGTGGACCGGCCAATGCATACTGGGGCGGGCAAGCCCCGCCAAATGGAGCCGTCGTCATCACCGATTTGTTTGACATTCCACAGGATCAAGGTGGAAAGCTGGGCATGCATTTCACGGCGTCGCCCTTTGATTTCGGGGGACTCGGATTCAACGTGACGCATTACTCAGTGTGGCGCGACTTGTCACTTGGAAGTGACGTCCCAACCATCGTTGGAGATGGCAACTGGGAACAGATTGGCGAGGTGCCGGCCCAAGGGTTTAGTCAATACGGCTACACCGCCGAGACGCTGGTGGACGCCACCCCGGGGGACACGACCTGCCTGTCCAGCTTCATCGTCATCGCGCACACCACAGACGACAACATCTACTGGGTGTCGGACGTGGCGGCGGCCTGCAGCTACGACAACCTCGCGCCGCTCGCGCCGGAATTGGATGGCGACGTGTTGCTCGAGGAGCCGGATACGCCTATCGTGGTCGTTTCTTGGCCCGCGCCGGAAGAAGAAGACTATGCCTACACTGTCATCGAGCGGGCCGACGGCGTGTCGAACAGTGTGGTCGGCGATACCCTGCTGCTCGATGCCGCTGTGGAGGTGGGGCTGACCTATGACTACATGGGCTACCACCTCGACCTCAATGGCAATCCGTCCGACACAGCCTATGTAAGCGTGACGGTGGGTGCCGAGCGAGACGTCATCCCACTGAATGCTGGATGGAACCTCGTGTCCCTCGATCGCTCGCCGGAAGAAGCGAGCGTCGCCTCCGTCATGGAGGAGCTGATGCCTGGCAATCTGCTCTATGTGACGGGCTTCGATGCCGGTGTCACGTTCTATGATCCCAATGGACTGCCCTTCCTCAATACGCTCTCCGCGCTGGAGGATGGATATGGGTATTGGATCAAGGTCGCATCTGACGACACCCTGCAAGTGGAAGGCAGCGCGCTTCCCGCGGGCCTCATGCCCACGCTGGATGCGGGCTGGAACCTCGTGGCCTACACAGCTGCGGGCGCAGCGACACCAGAGGCTGCCTTTGCCGACTTGTTGGCTGACAATGAATTGGAATATGTCACCGGATTCGATGGTGGCGTGCAGTTCTTCGACCCCGCCGGACTGCCCTTCCTGAATTCGCTCGAGGTCATGCAGAATGGATTCGGCTATTGGGTGAAGACGGTGTCGGACTTCGAAGGCTTGGAGATTGTCAGCGATGGAAAGGCGACGCCAAACCCGAACTACATCGTCCTGAACGGAACATCGAATTTGGGAGACCATGCAGGTCAATCGGTCTCTGTCGTCACGGGTGCTGGAGACATCGTGGGCCACATGCCGATTCTCGAGGGTGGACACCTCATGACCACTGCCGTATATGGGGCCGGGCAGGCGGAATCCGGTGGCATTGTACTGGGAGAACCGCTCTTCTTAGAGTTTGCCGGTGAGCGGACCGAGATGGTCGTAGAGTGGACTGGGGACATGGCCCATACAAAGCTCGATGTGTCCTTCGATGGTCCGTCCTTTTCTGTGTTCCCCAACCCAGCAACAGACCGCTTCGACATCCGCTGGGAGCAGGTCACGGACGGCAGAGTCACTGCTCAATTGCATGATGCGCAAGGAAGAATTGTATCAATCGAAAATCTCGGCGACCGCTTGTCTGGAGCGCAGCAAGCGACCATTTCAGCGGGCCAATTTGCTGCTGGTTACTATTCGCTTCGCCTCTTGGTTGACGGTCGCGCTGTTTACCAAGCCGGACTGCAGCTGGTCGATTGAGGAGGGGGACCCATCAAGCGCTTATTTTCGGGGGGTGAAGACCTTACTCAGCCCCTTGTTTTTCTTCCCGCTCGTCTTGCTCGCCCAGCCCGGAGAGTGGGCAGTGGTGCCGACGAATTCGGCGGGCACACTGCTCGGAACGGTGACCGTGGGCGGCCAGGCTGCGCAAAGCGGTGACTGGGTTGGTGCCTTTGACGAAACCGGAAACTGCGCTGGGGCTGCAGAAGTGGTCCTCAATGCCGGCGAGAGCTACATCAGCCTCCCGATCTATGGCGACGATGTCACGACCGCAGACATCGACGAGGGCATGGGCGGCGGAGAGGACTTCTCCCTGCGCCTGTGGCGCGCAGCCACGGGAGAGGTGCTCTTGCATCCAACGGCCGAGAATCCGATTGTGCTGAGCGGTTGGACCGCCACCAATGGAGCGCCCATGCCAGGCTTTGACGACGCCTACGCCGTCTATGACTTTGGATACGAATGGTCAGAGCTCACCGTAATGTGTCCGCCCCCGTTGTTGTGTCTCACTGGGCCGACGTACAACCTTTCGGCTGAGCCCAACACGGGCAGTTGGTCAGGTCCGGGGACGCAAACGGGGTTTGCAGGGTGGTTCTTTAATCCGGCTGCGGCTGGACTGGGCACCCACACCCTGACGTACACAGACGCCAATGGCGTCAGCGAGACATGCACGGTGACTGTGCAAGACAGCCTTGAGCCGACCCTGAGCTTGCCCACCGGCTGGTGTCAGGGGGACGGTCCCTTGCTGCTGGATTCCCTCGCCGATCCAATGGGGGGAGTGTGGACTGGCAACGGCGTTCTGGCCACGCCTCCGGGTGCTGTGTTCGATGCCGGGCTCTTGGTGCCGGGCACCTATCCCATCTCCTATACCACCGACGGAAACTGCGGCGGGACCGTCACGGGCGCCATCAGTGTGTACCCTTCACCAGAGGCCCCTACCCTGACTGCATTGAATGGCCTCCTCTACGCCGGCAACTTCGACCCGACCGATTCACTGACGTGGCTCATCGACGCCCAAGGCGATGGCACCTTGTACGACATAGGGTTCAACGACTCCATCATCTACTTCCCCAGCTGGGGCGAAACCTACTACGTCGTGGCCATCAACGAATACGGATGCGAGGCCATCAGTCCACCCTTCCTTGTCGACGCCACCATCGGCCTGCCCCCGATCCAGTCGGAAGCTCCACTGTCCTTGTGGCTGGACGAGAATGGGCAACTGCAGTCCTCCATGCCGCTGGACCAAGTGGAATGGCGCGATGCGCTGGGAAGGAAGCTGGTTGGACCAGTCGGTCCCGGCCCGTGGCTGGTGCATGCCACCGCTTCCGACGGCCACACCATTCGGGTTTTGCTGCGGTGAGAAGCGCATTGGTCGAGGGGGCAGCTGTGTCCCAGTTGGCTGGGCCTTTGTAAATTGCAGGCAATTGCTTGCAGCGATGATTCGGTACAATCCAAAGGCTTGGTTTTCCCTGATTTTTGAATTCCACCGGAGTGACACATTCCGGAAGATGATCTGGGTGTTGCTCATTTTCGGAGTGTACTCATGGCTCATGACGTGGACAGAGCTCCATTACCGCGAGTATTTCAACTTTCACAGCACGATTGCAGTCCACTCTCTGCTCGGCTTCATCATGGGCCTGCTTCTCGTGTTCCGCACCAACACTGCATATGACCGCTGGTGGGAAGGCCGAAAGCAATGGGGCGCATTGGTGAACTCGACCCGGCATTTCTCCTACCAATTGGCTGCCCTGCTCCCTGGGCCTGAACATGCCGAGGACAGGGCTGCCTTGACCCGGTTGATTGCCGCTTATCCCTCCGCCCTCCGCCACCACCTGCGTCGGACCGATCCCGGAGAAACCCTTCGCCATCTTCACACTGACGATCCGCATGGTCTTCAGGAGGGAGATTTAAGCGTGTCAGACCCACAACATGTGCCCAATGCCATCGCTGCTGAGCTCTACCGTCGGATTGCCAAATGGAACCGCGACGGGGTGATCACTGGGGAAATGCTGATCAACCTCAACGCAGAACTTGCGCGGTTCACAGACATCACTGGCGCCTGCGAACGCATCTTGAAAACGCCCATTCCTTTCGGATACAGCCTGTTCATCAAGAAATTCATCTTTGCCTACACAGTCACGCTTCCGTTGGGGCTGGTGGACCAATTCAACTATTGGACGGTGCCGTTGACGGTGTTCATTCTGTATGTCTTCGGATCGCTGGAGTTGCTCGCAGAGGAGATCGAAGAGCCATTTGGTCTCGATGCCAATGACCTGCCTACCGATCCGTTGTCAGACACCATGAGGTCCAACGTGACGGAACTGCTCGCCTGACGAAAGTCATAGGGGCGACTGAGTATTCTCAGGAGAATCGATGCCCTTGAATGCGGACTGTTGGGCGTACTTGGGAGGACCCAAATTCCCCCAACATGAAACGCAACCTCCTCCCCCTCGCTCTGGCCGTATTGTCGGTAACCAGCATCGCCCTCGGCCTCATCTTGGCCTCTGAAAAAAACCAAGGAGCGGCCTCCGAAGTCGTCATCAACTCTTTGTCTGACTCAGAGTCAGACCTCGTGTGTCTCCATTAACCCAAACATCCCTCCTGCAGTCTCCCACATCACGTCTGCGGAGTGCTGACTCCGTTCAGAGCAAGTAGTCCATGCTCGAGAAGGTCGAGTGTCGTCCTGCAACCACGCCCTCAAGCGTGTCCTTTCTGCCCTCTCCGCAGGCCACCAACGTCCGGATGCTAAAGGACCGCAACGCGGCCCGCACGCTCAACGTTGCCACCGCGCTGTCTTTGCGCCCGGTAAACGGCAGGGCGTCCGGGCCGCGTTTGCAGCTGGCATTGAGGTTGACACGGCAAACTTGGTTGACCAGTTGATCGATAACAGGCCCCATCGCAGCCGGATCATCCGAAAAAACACTGGCCTGTTGACCGTAGTCGCTTTGGGCGATATCGATCATGACCTCCTCAAGATCCTCGAACTCCACGACCGGACAGACTGGACCGAACTGCTCCTCACGGAAAATGGCGGTGTCCCGGCTGGTCGGAAAGAGGATGGCCGGGAAGAAAATGGCGCCTGCGGTCTCGCCGCCTTTGGCGTTGACCACCTCTGCCCCCTTCTCGACAGCCTCTGCCACATAGGCTTGCATGGCCTCCACTTTTCCGCGCTCAGGCAATGGGGTGATCATACAGTCCCGGAATGGCAACCCAACGCTCAGTGCATCGGTGGCCGCCGCAAACTTCTCGAGGAACTCCCGGCGAACGTACTTGTGCACATAGATGACCTTGAGAGCGGTGCAACGCTGTCCATTGAAGCTCCACGCCCCGCTGACACACTCCTTGACGGCCAAATCAAGGTCGGCGTCGGGCAAGATGATGGCTGGGTTCTTCGCCTCCAGGCCCAGCACCTGCCGCACCCGATTGGGCTTGGGGTGTTGCGAAATCAGGGCGTTGCTTGACTTGCTGTTTCCAATAAGTGCGAGAACATCGACCTCGCCCGACTGCATGATGGGGGCAGCGAGCTCCCGGCCCCGCCCAAAGACGATGTTCACCACCCCAGGAGGGAAGCAGTCTCGGAAGGCTTCGAGCAGCGGCGTGATGAGCAACACACCGTACTTGGCCGGCTTGAACACGGCCGTGTTGCCCATCAAGATGGCGGGCAGAAGGACGCAAAACGTTTCATTCAGGGGATAGTTATAGGGGCCGAGGCACAGCACGACACCAAGTGGGCCCCTGCGAATCTGGGCGAGCGTCCCTTCCACGTTGTGGATGTGGCTGCCCTCGCGGTGCAACTCCTTGTACTCGGTCACCGTATCGCGCAGGTATTCGACGGTGCGGGTGAATTCCTTGACGGCATCCTTCTTTCGCTTACAGATCTCCCACATGAGCAGCTTCACCACCAATTCTCGCTCTTCGACCATGCGGTCGATGAACTTCTCCATTGCGGCGATTCTGTCTGAAGCGGGGGCGACTGGCCAGGCGCCCCTGCCGAAATCGTATGCCTTTTTGGCTGCAGCGAGGGCTTCAAGACCCTGCTCTTTTTTCAAGTCTGGTGCGGAACCCAAATAAACGGGCACCTCAACGCCATCAACCAGGGTCTTAATCGGGCTCAAGACGTCAGCGCGATCCCCCTGCCATTCCCGAAGCTGTCCGTCCACGAGGTAGGTGGTATGGTGTATGGGCTCTGCGAGGGTATCCTTGGGATCAAGCAAACCGTTCTGGGAAAGAATTGCGTGGGTCATATTGCCCTAACACTCTGTCCCCTAATTGGTTCACGAAAGGTCCAAATATGGGTGTGGGTGACCAAAAACATGGCCTAACCGCACCTTCCCACTGTTCTATTTAGCGTCCGTGCCCAATGAAAACAGCGCCAAAGCACACGCTTGACGCGTCCCAAACCCGACTTTTTCATAGTCGAGGGAGACCGTATTACCTTGCGCATCTTATATCAGAACACATGCCCCAAGGAACGGTCAAGTTTTTCAACGACGACAAAGGCTACGGCTTTATCACTCCCGACGAGGGAGGCAAGGACGTTTTCGTCCACATCAAATCTTGTAACGGCGAAATCGCCGAAAACGACGTGGTGACCTACGAAGTGGAGGAAACCCAAAAAGGCCTGAACGCCATCAATGTCTCTGTGGCTTGACCGGACACTTCCTTTTTTGAAAAAGGCCGGCCTTTCGCCGGCCTTTTTTCATGTCCAATTTTTCGGTCAAAAAAACAACGGGACCGTCAGCCGAGATAGCTTGACAGGCACGTTGGTGTGGTCTTGGTCGCCCGTTGCCGAATGGCGGGCTGGCTGGATTGCGTGGTCGAACGCAATGAGCCTGTCTTCCGAGGCACCAGCTTAAGCAAGCCGATGCGATGCAAGGCCTCCACCCATTCCCGATCCGTCGAGTCGCGATAACGAGACAACGGAATGTCCATGCGGGACATCCTCTTCATCTCCTCCACCATCTCGGGCTTGAGTTGGTAGTCCGTGAAGAATGCAGCGTCTCCTGAGAAAGAGACCTGCTGGTGCACCACCTCACCTGAAAGGGCCTCGGTCGTGGCCACTTGCAGTCCGACGCGGGGCTTGACGATCATGTCCTCAGCGCCATGGCCGTCCCACTTCAACCGCTGGCTCACCCAATCCTGTACATCGTGCCACATGGGACGGGAAGGGTTGTGAATGGTTCTGGTGGTCAAGTCCAGACCGTCGCCCTCTCCCAACCAGATCAGGATGTAGCCGAAGTTTACTGCCTCGAGCTCCGCGCGACGGAAATTGTGGACCCAGCGGTCCAACTCGCGATTGTAGTCCTCGAAAGACTGGGCAAAGGGGGCGTGGCAATGCGGCACGGAAAAGAGAATTTCGTCTCTGTCGGCCGTGGTGAGAATGGCCCCGATGCCATTGACACCAGGCAACCAAGAGGCCACTTTGGCCTCATAGTTTGCGACATCGACGAGGTCGGTGACGATGCAAAGCCGACCTGTGGGATTCAAATGGTCCGGCGCCACCTCAACAATGGCACGCAGGATGTTCTCTCCTGTGGCACCCCCATCCCGGAACTTGAGGTTGGCCTCGGGGCTGGGCACAAAGGGCGGGTTGGCGAGGATGACATCAAACCGCATGCCCTCCACCACATCGTACAGGCTGCCCTCGCGGACCTCGTGGTTGGTCACACCATTGAATTGGGCATTGAAGCGCGCGAAACGAGTGGCCCTGGGATTGATGTCCACAGCGACCACATGACCGGCATACCGGCTGGCCACGACACCCTGTACACCTGAACCGCAACACAGGTCGAGCAAGCTGTCGCACGCCTCTCGCGGGGCCGTTTGAACAAGGCCATGGCTGTCCATGCCGATGTACATCACGGGATCCTCATCCAGGGCATCCTCTGCGCGAATCATGTAACGGTGGTCTGTGGCAAAGAGGAACCCGTCAGAACAGAACACATCGACAGCGCCGCGGATTTCCGTCCCGGTGGCCGTGACCATCCCGAGGGACAGCATCAAGCCCAAGTCCTCGGTCGAAAAGATGGACTCGATGCGCTGCCGGGGCACAGCGGCCCGCAATTGGAACAAGCGGACCAAATCGGACTGGGGGTCCTCCCCAAGCAGGTGCACATCGTAGTACCGCAGCCTCGTGGGTTCAATGGTCTGGAGAGAATCCACCCCAAGGAGGTTGCAAATCTGCTGTTCGCAATACTGGGCATCAAAAAAGACCTGGCGGATGGAGCGAAGCCGCAATGCCATGTCCACCTGTCCGTCGGCAAATGCGCCAAACGTCTTGTCCATGGTCATCGCATGCGCGTTGTCCGATCCAGATGAAGGCGCAATCCAATCCGGGTGCAGTGTGACACCAAAGCGCCGGGCCACGTCGGACAAGCGGGTGACCTTGGCATCGAATTCAGCGGGTGACGCTTGCATGGCCAGGCGGACATTCTCCCGGACATCTCGCGGCTCCCCAAGTGCCAACAGGACGTGCACCTCATCCAAGGTCAAGTCCACGGCATCCTGCTTGCCCGTCTCGTGAACAAGACAAGAGCCCCCGCGGGGATCGAGCACCAACGTGGCTGCTGACCCGAACTGGGTCTGGAGCGGCACTTCAAACGGCGTTTCGGTAAACCGCACGCTGGTCCCTTTGAACCGAGCGCCTCGGGCCGACAGGGCGGCCACCTCAGAGGCCGTCCAGAATCGGCTCTCGCACCCCGTCATGATGGCGCGATCGAGGTCCAGCATCATGTCGCCCACACCAGGCTGTCCGGCGGGCAGTCCCTCTGGGAATGCCTCTTGGGGCAAATCCTGAATGTGGTCCTCATAATTCTGAATGGCGACGTGCCGCTTGACAATCCATTTGCCTTCCAACGCCAAGCAATCGATGTCGGTGCGCAGGAAAGTCTCGATGGCCTCCTCAGGGGTCTCCACGATGGGCTGTCCCGCCACATTGAAACTGGTGTTGAGCAACACGGGCGCCCCGCCCCGCAGGCCGGCCAACCGGTTACAGAGGCCATACAAGAACCCATTCTGTTCGGCGGTACACGTCTGGATGCGGCCCGTGCCATCGCGGTGTGTGATCGCCGGCAGCGCAGCGCGGAATTCCTCCCGAACCGGAGCGACCAGCAGCATGTAGGGCGAGGGCTTGGCCAATTCAAACACCTCTTCGGCCCGATCCAATGGGATCACAGGGGCAAACGGCCGAAAGGCCTCACGGAATTTGACGCGCGCGTTGACCACGTCTTTCATCCGCTTGAAGGCCGGATCGGCGAGGATGGATCGGTGTCCCAATGCGCGGGGGCCAAATTCTGCCCCCCCCTCGAACCGGGCGACAATGTTGCCTTGAGCGAGCGCCTGAGCCACTCGCATTTCGAGGGCGTTATCATCGAGGTCTTCCGCGACGATTTGATCCGAGAATGCCGCCACAGCCCTGTCGATCGCCGATGCACCATAGGCCTTACCAAGAAAGGCGGAGGACAGCTCTTGACGCTGGGCCTGCTCGCCTTGAGACTGGTGATAGCCCCACAATGCACATCCTGCAGAGATGCCATTGTCAGCTGCTGCTGGGAACACGAAGATGTCCTCCAAACCACATGCCATGAGCACCTTGTAATTGGCCACAGAATTCAACGCCACGCCTCCAGCCATGCACAGCTTGGTCAAGCCCGTTTCTGCCGCTGCGTCGCGAACGAGGTCACAGAGGACCGTCTCCAACTCGGTCTGAACCTTGTGGGCCAAGTCGACGAGGTATGGTCTGAAATACGGTTTTCCAGCGCCATCGTCGTAGCGCTTTTCTAGGGCTTCGATCTCGAGGAAGATGTCATAGGCCGACATGCGGATGGCGAGCCCGCCTTCTTCCTTTGACATCCACGGAAACCAATTTTCTTGGTCCCCACCATAGGCAGCAAGGCCCATCAGCTTGCCCGATTCTGGAAAGCTCAAACCGGCATCCAACTCGGTCACAAAACCGGCTTTCCTCGACACGGCTTCGTACACAAAACCGAGCGTCGACAAAGCCGCCAGGTGGGCCTGCACCTTTTCGCTGTGCAGGGAGGTCAGCGTGTTGCCCTCGCCCACATACAGGGTAAAGGATTCGGTGTAGCGTCCTTTTTCCGAGCTCACTGTGCTCCCACTCGCATCGGCCACGAGCACAAGGGCACGGTCCAACCCGGAAGGCAGAAAGGCCGAATATGCATGGGCGAGGTGATGGCCGGGGATGGTGTGCACCTTATCGGCCATGGCCTTCGAGTAACGCCCCTTGAGGATCTCGGGCGCAAAGTCCACGCCGGGCATGTTGGCGGTGATGGTCGCGATGTCGTCCAACGTGATTCCGAGCGCATCGAGGCAATACGCCACGCTTTCCTCGGGAATCTGAATCTGGTTGAGTGCATCCGGAGACTGGAGCATAAAGCCGACGCTGTGCTTTCGGCGGTCCAAGCGCTCCTGTTCGATGGCGACGAGAATTTCCCCGTCTTTGACGATGGCCACGGAGCGGTCGTGCCCCATGTTGATGCCCATATGAAATTGGCTCATGCTGATCGGTTTTAGGGTATTGTGCCGAAAAGACACGCTCTCAAATTGACCCCGGACCCAAGATAAAGAAGTGACTTCTGTCTTTGCATTAAATGACTTTCGACACTCCCTTATTTCCATAATTTTGATGCATCGATAAACAACAGTTATGGTCACCAAAGAGCAGATTCATGCGGCCCAAGAAGAATGGGGCGCCGGCGTTGTCAAAATCGGATCTCTGAAGGACGCACGATCCGAGTGCGAAACCTTCACGAGCGATTTCCTCGACAAACTCTACGCCTTTGAAGCGGGCACCGTCCTCTTCAAGCCCACCAAGTGCGCTGTAGAACAATTCCGCGCCACCAAGGCCGGAGCCCAGTCTTACTTCATTGCTGGCGAAGGCCGCGCATGCAACGAGGACGGCGGATTCGCCATCAACCCCTGGACCAAGGTCCGGTTCGAGAACACCGGTTTCATCACCGAGGAGAACCGCGCCATCGCCATGGGAAACTACTTTTTCACCGACCTCAGCGGCAACGAAGCCAAGGTCGAGTTCACCTTTGGATACAAGGTGATGAACGGTCAACTCAAGATTGACCTTCACCACTCCTCCTTCCCTTACAACCCCTAAGGGTCGGGAATCCACATGTCATCCTGACCCATTGCGATGGGCTGGAACAGAAAAAGGGGCAGCTTCGGCTGCCCCTTTTGCATGTCCTCCATTCGGAAGACAAGGTGTGTTTTCGAAACCAGTCGCGATCAGTGCACCATGAACTGGCGCACCATCCGCTGGCCCTCCCAGGCCACCACCACGGAGTAGGACCCCGCCTTCCAATCGTCCACGTGGAGCACGTGCTGGTTCTGGACCAAGAAGGTCTGGTGTATCAACCGTCCTTGGGCGTCGTAGCAACTCAGCGCCGCGCCAATGTTCCAGTCGCCCGTCAGGGTAACCGCACCGCCCACCGCTGGGTTGGGGTACAGCGCCAAGCTAGACGCTTCTGATGTCTCCGAGACAGCGTTCGGCTTGGGTGCAACGACCTGCACCTCTGCCACCATGCCATTCTGGGCGTGGCTTCCGATAGAGCAGTCGTAATGGTAGACCCCTTCCACGGTGAAGGTGTGGGTGCCAATGCAGACGCCGTCAGCGCCACCCGATACCGCATCGATGTAGAACGTCTCCGGGTTGTCCCACGCATCCCCGAGGGTGCTGGTCAAGCCGTTGACGTCATGAAATCCGCCCATGTTCACCCACACCACGGTTTGTCCAGGCTCTACAATGACGACGCTTGGCGAGTATTGAAAGTTGCTGGCCTCGACGACCACGCCCTCCACATCACATGGGTTCTGCGCAAGCAACGCGACGGGAAGTGAAACCATCAATGCACAGATTGCGAAAAAGAAGTAGGTGTGTTTCATGTGTCAGTTTTTGGGAAATATACAAGCCCAACAACTCGAGCCTCGCTCATGTTGCATCCCCATTTCGCAGGTCCGCTTTCCCGACCGAACTTCGCACCGCGGAAACGTCCGCAACGGGTTCCGTAGCTCAACTGGATAGAGCATCTGCCTTCTAAGCAGACGGTTTCGGGTTCGAGTCCCGCTGATAACCAGTCATTTGCCCCCACCTCAGGCGAAAACGTGCCAGCAAACGTGCCAACATGCACCACGCTTCACGCCCCGACGGTCTCCGTCTCCAACACCTCAAGTCCAACACCTTCAAGGTCACCTTCCGCATCGGTGATCGCCGCTACCGCTTTGCTGACGGCAGGCCCATCGGCCTCCCTTTGCGTCCCAATCGCGTATCGCCTCGCCACAGGCAAGAGGCCGCCACAGAGCTCCTACTGGCCTTTAAGCAAGCACTCGACCGAGGATGGCGACCAAACCAAGATGAGCGCCCAGTGACGCTCCAAGAGCTGCTCTCCAGTTACGCCCCTGCATCTGATCACAGCGAGAAGTACCGCAAAGCCATGGTCACCACTCGAGATGGCTTTCAAGCCTTCCTGCAGAGGAAAGGGAAGCAGTTCTTCTCACTCCCCCAGTTGAATTCAGATATCCTTCAAGAGTATCTCTCTGGCTTCCTCACCCCTTCCACCTTCAACCACGAACGCAAGCGCCTCTCCGCCATCTTGAAGCCAGCCTATGCAGCTGCTGGCCTCCCCAATCCCATCACGCAGATCCCCAAGCGCAGGGAGAAGGCTACGCTTCACAAGCCAATCCGAGATGTGGCCGCTGTACTGGAGGACATCAAAGCCTTCAACTCTAACCTGCACCTCTGCTGCCTGCTCACCTATGGCTGCCTTCTCAGGCCGCATCGGGAGATTCGACTGCTCACATGGGGGGATTTTGATGAACAACTGACACGCATCTCACTGTCAGGCAACCGCAACAAGAGCGGTAGGAACAGAATTGTTCCAATTCCTGATTATGTGGTAGTGTGCCTCCCCCCTAGGGGGCGCACTAGTCCACCAACCCAAAACATCTTCAGTGGAAAGGAAAAGCCCTTCAATGCTGACTACTTCAAGTCTCTGTGGACGCGATACAAGGCGCAGAGCAGGCTCATCTCACCTGATCAGACCCTCTACAGTTTTCGGCACACTGGGGCCATCAGCGTGTATGAAAAGACTGGGAACCTACGCACAGTGCAGACTGTCATGGGGCATGCTTCTATGGCTGTCACACTCGGCTACTTGCGTGGGCTTGAGGTCTGTGAGCTGAGCACCGATTCCATGCCCGAGCTGTGATGCCAATTTGTGGCTGTCCAGTGAGTTGCCTGACGAACGGCATAACTTCAATGCACACTTTAGCCAGATTGCATGCGTTATCTAATAAGCCTTCTGTTCATTGGCCTATGGATTGGACTAGATGCCCAAACCACAACCTACCCGTACAATCCTGACGCCAACGGAGACAGTGCCATTGGCGCTGTTGATCTGCTTGAGCTCTTGCCAATTTTCGGCTCTTACTTCAGTCCCAACGAGATTGAAATCAATGGAGCTTCCCTCGAGGACTACCTGATACAACTACAGGCTTCAATTGATAGCCTGAACGCACAAGAGGCAGTTCCTCCATCAGCTATCGACTCGATCTATATCGAAGAGGATGCATTAATCATTCAGCTTTCCGATGGAACAGGCGAAAGCTTTCCCCTCCCACAACCCATTGACGAGATCCAGTACAACGTCACAAACAACTACTCAAGTTTAGAGGTCCCAACATGGATGATTAATGTGAAAAGCTCTCCGTCCCCTGAAAATTTTCATGGCGCATGCATGAGTGGTGCAATCAGCGATGATGATGACCTGCACCTTTTCTACACTGTTGTACCAGAGGCAATCTTCAAGTCACAATTCCCAATATATGCGTGCAATACAGACGATAATCTTTATGGATTCTCATCTGTAGACATCCAGTATTCTCACAGTAGCTCAGATGACCCTAACTGTTACTCATATGCCAAGTTGTCCCTGTTAAACTTGGACTTACGGGGTGCTTTTGTCACCGACGCAAGTTATTTGTACCGAGTCGTTTTATATAATGCGGATGCATCATTTTCAACTTGGAATATCCCGCCATATTCCCCGCCCGCATATATGAACAACGGTTCCATCGGCAGTTTCTACATTGGTAACATCTATCCATTAGGCGCTCAGAATTCTAATTTCTCATATTCAAGCTGGCGGGGGGTGCCGTCGAATACGATGCCTTTGGGTCGTGATTCCAACCAATTCTACGATTGCGACTTCAGTCATTCCACATTTAGGAATGTCGAACTCGACGATGAATTTTTCGGCTGCAATTTCTCTCATTGCTTGTTCTACAATGTGTATCTGGACAATGACTGGCCCGATCAAAGCAATGATCTTTCTGATGCAATCTTCCGATGCATGATCGATGATGACTTAAATAGTCTCCCCAGTGAGTATTGGGAACTCTCTGACGACAACGAGTGCGATGAGCCCAATAGATACCGTTTTGACTACGTTGGCCCCTGAGTGGTTCTTTAATCACAAACCCCTAAAGCGTGCGAAATATCTAACGAAGTGTGCGTGATTCGTCTTGACTGTGCGTTATCTCCTTTGTAACTTCACAGTCACCAACAGGTAGTAAATAAAGGCAGTTTTACAGAGTCTGTATAGATGTAGTTGAAGCTTTAGATCAGTTAAGTTCAGATACATCAATAATATTTTTTGTGTGTACACAAATAAATGATTTTAAGGGTGTTACCTGATTTGAATAGCTCGATTGTAGGGTTTGAATCGACGCTAACTATGCCCAAAAATTCCCCTTCTTATATCTATTGATTAATAGACGTAAATTAATCAGTTGATTATAAGCTTATTACGCCCTTTTGGGGGTGTGAATTAGAACTGCTTCAACAAGTAACCAATAGTTCGTGCGGGGCCTAGAGAGATGGACACATCTTGATGCCTACCCCTTTTTTTCTTGCCCCTCAGAGGCAGGGAGGGAGAGCCATATATGTTCTAGGAATCACCTAGAGCAGTTACTCAGCGTAACGCCAAAAGACAAGCTTGTTGCCTTCATATGGCGTCAGGACCTTCCAACCTTCCGAGGCCAATTCATCTAAGGCTCCTTGTATTGCGTCTAAGGATCCATTGACAGTCGAAGAAGAGAACAGATAGTACTCCACCTTCGGGCGCTCGATTGTTGCGCAATAACAGGCGTGTGAGTAACCAGTACCCCAGCTAGGATTGCTAATCAGAGTAAAGGAGCCGATTGATCTGTACTCACCACCATTATGCTCAAACAGTTCGTTTCGGCACCTCAATGTCAGACCGAAAGGATTTTCCTCTGATGAGTTCTGGTTGACCCACATGTAATCCCAAAAATCGCTGTTGTCCTCAGAAGATTCTGGTAGACTGAGCGCATCGTAGTTCACCATCACGTCGTGCCATGTTGCGACCCGCCAGCTGCCTGAGAGATTCACGCATTGAGACCAACATTCCTGTTCAAGATGATCACCTACATACAATAACATGCTGGTACTGTCATCATTCAAAATGACAGCGTCCGAACTGTATTCTTGGCCATAAAGCGGTAGGATCGCCAAGACGTCATTGATCCCAATGAATCCGTCAGGCTCTACATCTGGGTTGTAGGGGAGCTGAAAGCCATCAACCTGCCCAGCAGCAGCGAACGTGGCGAGTAGCGATAGAGTGGTGATGAGATATTTCATTCAATAGCTAGGATGCGATGGTAACCATCATTTGCGCCGCCATAGATGCAGTCGGGATCTGGCTCACAGTAATAGCCATCGGGTAAACTAGAAGGGCACCCGACGCTCAGGCAATTCATCACAGCACCAGTAAGAATGGCACCCTCCATCTGTGCCCCCTCCAAGTATGTCAGCGTAAAATCTTGATCGGTAAAGTCACAGAAAGACAAGTTGGCTGCGGTGAAGTTGGTGCTACGCAGGTTTGCTCCCTGAAAGTTTGAATTAGCACAGTTTGCGTTGGAGAATAGGGCTTGATACAAGTCGGCGTTGGAGAAGTCAGTGCTAATTGCACTTGCATCCATTGCGTGCAGAGAGATACAGGAAGCACTGCTCAAGTCGCAATGATTCAGGTTTATTTCGTTGGCTGTCGCGTCTACTAAAACAGCCCCTCTGAGGTTGGCTCCTGAAAAGTTACTGCCTGAGAGAGAAGCATCGTAAAGCTTCACCTGAGGGGCGCAGACACCAGACAAATCCATATCAGTCAGGTTCGCAGATGGATATTCTCCTGCCTCTGCGAACAATGCAGACATAAGCATTTCGCTCGACCCGAACTGAAATGAAACCTCCATACCCATGCAAGCGTCAGCAAAATCACATATTCCATCTTCATCTATGTCTTCGCAAATAGGGGAAGCGCTCTCTTCGGTATTGACAGGTGTCAAAAAAAGGTCGAGCGGCGCCTGATATCCTAATATCAATGATCCGCTCACAGACATCCCTTCCGTTGCAATCACAGAGCCCCCGTAATCAATCCCAGATTCCACAGGATATCCGTCAGAATCTACTATTCCAGTTTGCAGATGCAAGGAAGCAATGACAACATATGGCTTGAAGAAAAACCCCTCTGGAACAACATGCTCCATATCGGTGAATACAATTTCAACCTCTGGAGTCTTCTCTATGAGCACCCCTGAGATTAGCACATTGGACCAGTTGCAATTCTTGAGAACGACACCTTCGTCAATTGGGACTGGCCCACCGAACTCAGGGTCTATTGTAATAGGTTGAGCCACAGCACCCCGCTGCGCAGTGATGGTCCCCCCTGACGTGGTGAGAAAGAGCACATGGTCATTCGGGACAACGTACTCTCCTCCACAGTTCTCAATGTCTGGCTTCTCGACTAGAACCTTCGTTAAAATCTCCCCATGACAGCCCATTGGCCACTGCCAAGTTCGTCCTGTAGATGCTTGAATAACGAAATCATCCAGCGAGTCTAATACTGACTGCATCTCCTCTAGTGCAGTGCTCAACCCCTCCCCATTCACAGTGATCTCTTCAGGGGTGAAAGGCCCACCGAATATTGGCAGGAGATCCAATAGATCAGGGGCGCTAATCACACTGTCAGCATTCCCGTCAGGGTTGTACGGGTAGACAACCTCTACCTGAGCACTGGCGACAGAGCACAGCACTAGCATGAAAGCAAGTAGGGTTCGGTTCATACCCTCAAGGTCGCAACCAACTGTCTCACCACCAATCCGCTTACGAAGTCATGCAGGAGGTTCGTCTTGGGGCTTTTGGGGCCCCGACTCACCATGGCTTAACTCTTCTTTTTTTTCCTAGTAGCAGAGAAGAGGAAGGAGCAGGGAGGGGGGAGAGAGAAGAGAGAACCATGTATGTGGTCCAAAGTGTACCTCACTAAGAGGCAGGGGAAGGGCCATATATGTTCTAGGAAATGAGAACAGACATACTCAGGGTGGGGAGAATATGTATGTGACAGCGCAGCACCTTCTCAACCGAAACGGATATCTCAAGGGGTGGGGGTGTTTAGGCTTGAGAATCGCCATCAGACTTTCAGCGTTTTGCCTTGGCACGGTTCCCAAAACGTGCCAGCAAACGTGCCAGCTAGGGGGTAAATCGGCCTGTTCCTTTAGCTTCGTGTCTCATTCAAGTCTAACCCATGGTACGCTGACCTTGAGGTCTAAGCAACTGCCTCGGTTATCACGAAGCCACTGTCCATGCGGGAATACAGACCATTTCGCAGGTCCGCTTTCC
>CACAUH010000022.1 GCA_902535565.1 uncultured Bacteroidota bacterium
GTTCATCGGAATCGGCGGAGGTCTGCTCATTGTGCCGGCCCTGATGTACTTCATGGGGCTTTCCCAGATTGCCGCTCAAGGGACAAGCCTCGCCCTGATGCTTCCGCCCATTGGCGCTCTGGCGGTCATGAACTATTGGAAAGCGGGAGAAGTGGACGTTCGGGCAGCGGCAGTCATGGTGGTCGCTTTTGTCGCAGGGGGTTACTTCGGTAGCCGCATCGCACTGGCCCTGGACCCCCTCAAGGTTCGTTTGGCTTTTGGCATTGTCATGCTGTTGGTGGCGATTCGAATGATCATCCAGACTTCTCGCGCCCTTTGGACCCATTGACATGCTGAAGAACGTCATCCTCCAAGCAACCGAGCGCTCTGGCGAGACTGTTCGTCAGCACCGCCGGCACCTTCATCGCCATCCGGAACCCTCTTTCGCAGAGGTTCAATCTGGTGCATATGTGTCTCAGGCCCTCTCCAAAATGGGCATTGAGCACACCGCGGGGTGGTGCGCCGACCACGGTGCTGCAGGCATTGTCGCTCGCATTCATGGAACGGAACCGGGCAGCCAGTGCATCGCCCTTCGAGCGGACATGGACGCCCTGCCCATTCAGGAAGTCGATCGCCCCCACGCCAGTGCCGTTCCAGGCTGGATGCATGCCTGCGGCCACGATGCCCACACCGCCTGTCTTTTGGGAGCGGCGGAGGTGCTTCAGTCGACCACGGAACATTGGCAAGGCACTGTCCAACTGGTATTCCAGCCAGGAGAGGAAATCCTGCCTGGGGGGGCATCACTGATGGTTGCAGAAGGGGCCCTTGCCGTAGATGCCCCAACCTCCGGGCCATCTGCAACAGGCGCACATCTGGTTGATGGAATTGTAGGACAGCATGTCTACCCTCAACTCGATGCTGGACTCGTGGGGTTCAGGAGTGGAACGTATATGGCTGCTGCGGACGAAGTGCACATCCGCATTCTTGGAAATGGTGGACACGCTGCCCTTCCTCACCGCACAGTTGACCCCGTCGTGGCCTCGGCCCACATCATCACAGCCCTTCAAACCGTGGTGAGCCGAAATTGTGACCCCACCCAACCCGCCGTGCTGACCTTTGGACGGGTTTCAGGAGGCCATGCGCGAAACATCATTCCCGATGAAGTCATTCTCGACGGCACTCTCCGCACCTATGACGAAGAAACTGCAGCAGCACTTCGCGCAGCCATCCAACGCGTTGCTGCGTCAACAGCAGAAGCCCTCGGTGCAAAAGCAGAAGTGGACATCGCCATTGGATACCCCCCCGTCATCAACGACCCTGGCCTGACGGACCGATGTCGAAAACGCGCAATAGAGCTGCTCGGCTCAGACCAGGTCGTGGACCTTCCGTTGCGCATGACAGGTGAAGACTTCAGCTTCTACCAAAAAATGGTACCCGGTTGTTTCTATCGTTTGGGAACCGGTGGGGATGGACCTGGCTGTCGTTCGGGACTGCACACGGCGTCATTCGATATCGATGAAGCGGCCCTGAAGACCGGGACGGCTATGATGGCATGGCTCGCCGTGACCGGTGGTCTAGAATGAAGGGATCAGTTTGCGACCTCGCTCATGAATTTGATGCGAACCAAACGGATTTCCTCCTCGCTGTAAGCATCCTCCATCTCCTCGAGCACCTCAGCGACAGACCCCTTTTCACTTTCCATAAAGCATTCCCAAAGCTCCTCAATGCTATCCTCGTCTAGGTACTCCTCGATGACATAATCCAAGCCCACCTTAGTTCCAGAGGCCACGATAGACTCAATGGATTCAAGCAACTCCTCAACAGAACAAGATTGAGCCGCCGCAATGTCCTCCAAGGACATACGCCGGTCCAATTTCTGTATGATGTTCACCTTGCCTGCATTTCGACTGGCCACGCTGCGAACGACAAGATCTTCCATCCGCTCGATGCCCTCCGAATCGATGTGCTTTTGAATCAATGCCAAGAAAGGCGCCCCAAACTTCCTCACCTTGGAGGCACCCACACCATTGATGATGAGAAGCTCGTCCTCGTTGCATGGGTAGTGGGTGGCCATCTCCTCGAGGCTGGGGTCAGAGAAAATGACAAATGGTGGAAGGGAAAGCCGAGCGCTCTCCGATTTCCGAAGTGCCCTGAGCAAATCCAACAAGGGCTCATCAAGGGCAACCCCAGCGGCTGCCGGCTCCACCGAGCGCACCCGCATGCCCCTGTCCTTGAACAGTGTGAACTCGCGCGGCGCGGCCAAGAAAGCCTCCCCATCATCGGTGAGCGACAGCACACCGAACTCTTCCGTCTTTTTCTTGAGCAAGCCCGCCAGAAATACCTGCCGGATGATGCCGTCCCATGCCTCCTCAGGCGCCATATCGACACCTTTGCCAACATACTCAGCAATCTTCTCTCCCCCGTAGGTCGACGTCTCCTGCGTCTCGTTGCCGAGCAAAACATCGCGTAAAAATGCCCCTCTGTGGCGACCACCGGTCGCCTGCACCAACTTCAGAATAAGCTCGACGTGGGCTTGACCCTTGTAAGGTTCTGGTGGATTTCGAGCATTATCGTCCATGTCCCATCCAGGACCGCTCAGAGGATCAAAATTCTCCCCGAAATACTGCAACAGATATTGTCTCCGCGATGTGGGTGTCTCAGCATATCCAGCCACTTCCTGCAGGAGCTGTATTCCAATTTCACGCTCTGCAATGGGCTTTCCTGAAAGGAACTTCTCCATCTTCTCCATGTCCTGAAGTCCATAGAATGCGATGCAGTGTCCTTCCCCACCATCGCGACCTGCCCGACCGGTCTCTTGATAGTAGGCCTCAAGTGACTTTGGCATGTCATAATGAATGACGTAACGAACATCCGGCTTGTCGATGCCCATTCCAAATGCGATGGTGGCAACAATCACGTCCACGTCCTGCATGAGAAACTCGTCCTGAATTCGGGACCGTTGGCCAGAATCCATTCCTGCGTGGTAGGCCGCAGCCCGAACACCATTGACCTTGAGTGTCTCTGCGATCTCCTCAACCTTCTTTCTGCTCAGGCAATAGACGATGCCCGACCGACCCTTGTTTTCAAGAGCGTGCTGGACAACCTGTCTCAGGGCATCCACCTTGGGGCGAACCTCGTAAAAGAGGTTGGGACGATTGAAACTCGCCTTGTAGACATCCGCTTCTAGGATACCGAGGTTCTTTTGGATGTCGTGTTGAACTTTTGGGGTCGCCGTCGCTGTGAGCGCGATGACGGGGAAATTTCCTATCCCATTGATAATCTCTCGAAGTCTCCGGTACTCCGGCCGGAAATCGTGACCCCATTCGGAGATGCAGTGAGCCTCGTCGATGGCAAAGAAGCTCAATCGGACCGAACGCAGGAAGTTGGCGTTTTCTGTCTTGTTCAGAGACTCCGGTGCCACGTAAAGCAGTTTGGTCTTTCCGGTGGCCACCGCTTCCTTGACCCTCACAATTTCTGCTTTGCTGAGGGAGCTGTTCAAATAATGTGCGATGTCCGGATCATCCGAGTGGCTTCGAATGGCATCGACTTGGTTCTTCATCAAGGCAATCAGTGGACTGACCACAATGGCGGTGCCTTCCTGAACCAGTGCCGGCAACTGATAGCACAAGGACTTGCCTCCGCCGGTGGGCATGATGACGAAAACGTTCTTGCCGTCCATCAAACTGCGCACCACTTTTTCTTGCTCGCCTTTGAACTGGTCGAATCCAAAAAACCGCTCCAATCCCTCCTCTATGGAAGAACCCACAAGTGTGGAAGCATTCACGAAAGGGTCAACGGGCGTCTCCATTTAACTTTGGTGTCATCAATATAGGCCACGGGGCCCGCATCACTATCCCAATTCTCTCTACGTTTTGCGAACAGTACCCACCAATTCGCCATTGCCTTCTCGAACCGACTCAGTGAGAAAAGCCGCTTTGCGGACCCTTCGCCTTGAATCCGAAGCGATTTCGGGGCTTCAACACCGGATAGGAGAAGACTTTGACCGCACGATTGATCTGATCCTAAAGCAAGGAGAATCAGGGGGGAGGCTGGTCTTGTCTGGCATTGGAAAAAGTGCGGATGTCGCGAAAAAAACGGTGGCCACGCTCAACAGCACCGGTACACCCGCTGCCTTTCTCCACGCTGCGGATGCACTGCATGGAGATTTGGGCATGGTCGGGTCCAATGACATTGTGGTAACCGTTTCAAAAAGTGGAGCCACAGCTGAACTGGTCCAATTGATTCCCCTGCTTCAAGCGCGCGACATCGCCATGGTCGCAATGGTGGGGCGCAAAGACAGCCCTGTCGCCAAGGCTGCATTGCACGTGCTCGATGTCACGGTCAAGCAAGAGGCGTGCCCACACGACCTGGCCCCAACTGCCTCATCAGCCGCCCAATTGGCCATGGGTGATGCACTGGCCATGGCCTTGATGGAGGCGAGGGGATTCAGCAGCGAAGATTTTGCCCGACACCACCCAGGTGGAAGCATAGGACGCCGACTTCTTCTCAGGATTGGCGATCTACTGCATCCGGACTCGGCAGTCTACGTGGTCCCAAATTGCGGAATTAGGGACGTCGTGCCAGCGGTATCTGCAGGTCGAGTTGGAGCAGTAGCCGTGCTGGGAACCGACCAAAATCTGATGGGAATCATAACGGATGGCGACCTTCGCCGAGCCTTGGAAAGGGACCCAAATGAGTGGTCAGCACTCTGCGCAGAATCGGTTATGAACACCAGCCCCCACTGCTTGGATTGCGATACGCTCGCAGCCGATGCCCTCCATCGCCTCGAAACTGACCGGATATCCCAAATCGTCGTAACGGACGGAAGTGGTGCATTTCTGGGGTTTGTTCACCTTCACCAACTGATTGACGCCGGAATCCGCTGAGACCGAGAACAAGAAATGGCCGAAGCAGAGACACAGCAGGACATGGGGTTCATGGACCACCTTGAGGAATTGAGGCGGCGCTTGTTCTATGCCCTTGTGGGCATATTGACCGGAGCCATTGTCCTCTTCGTGGCGAAGGACTGGGTGTTCGAGCGGTTGATTTTTGCCCCCCGAAACCCCGACTTCATCACCTTTCGGGCTTGGTGCGCCCTTAGCCATCTCACCGGAGCAGGTGACCGACTTTGCGTCACTGACATCCGCTATGAACTGATCACCACCACGATGCTGGGCAATTTCTCCGCCCACATTCTCGTCTCCGCAATCGGCGGCTTCATTGTGTCTTTCCCCTTGACATTTAGACAGATATGGAATTTTGTCCGGCCAGGGCTGCACGGCGAGGAGGCATCCGCGGTTCGCGGCGTGACCTGGGCGGCCAGCCTCCTCTTTTTCGTGGGTGTGTGCTTTGGTTATTTCGTGATTTCTCCCTTGAGTCTGCAGTTTCTGGGCCATTATGAAATCGGTGATGTGGAGCCCAGAATCGCCTTGATGAGTTATCTGAAAACGGTGGCGAGCATCACCCTCGCTGCCGGACTCATTTTTCAGGTTCCCGTCCTGATGCACTTCCTCGCCAAAATGGGCCTTGTGACCCCGGCAGGACTTCGAAAATTTCGAAAGCACACCCTGGTTGTCACCCTGATTCTGGCTGCCATCATCACCCCACCCGACCTGACCAGTCAGGTATTGGTCGCCCTGCCCGTTCTCGGACTCTATGAAATCGGCATCCTTCAGGCCAAGCGCATCTTCAAACAGCAACAGGCCAAAGCCCGCGCAACCCGAACATCAGAAAGATGAAGCTGACCGCCCATTCCATCGTCAAACAGTATGGCCGTCGAAAGGTGGTCGACCAAGTTGGATTCGAAGTCGGAACGGGAGAGGTTGTTGGTTTGATGGGGCCCAATGGGGCCGGAAAAACGACCTCCTTCTACATGGTCACCGGCCTTGTTCAACCCGACGCCGGCAAGGTGACGTTGGAACAGGACAACGGAAGCGTTCTCGACATCACGCTCGAACCCATGTACCGAAGGGCACAAAGGGGAATCGGCTACCTGCCACAGGAGGCTTCAGTCTTTCGGAAACTCAGTGTCGAGGACAACATCCTTGCCGTGCTCGAACTCCATAGAAAGAACCCGGAGGACCGCAAGGAAAGGCTGGAAACCCTGCTCCATGAATTCGGACTGGCCAACGTCCGCAAGAACCGAGGCGACGTGCTCAGCGGCGGCGAAAAGAGAAGAACCGAAATCGCTCGGGCCCTTGCCGCCGATCCCCGTTTCATCCTGCTCGATGAGCCCTTCGCCGGGGTAGACCCCATCGCGGTTGAGGACATACAGCAGATTGTCTCTCAACTTCGGACCAAGGGAATTGGCATACTGATTACCGACCACAACGTGCAAGAAACCCTGCACATTACGGACCGGGCCTATCTGCTGTTCGAGGGGCGCATCCTCAAGGCGGGCACTGCAGAGGAATTGGCCACTGACCCACAGGTGCGCAAGGTGTATCTGGGCCAGAACTTTGTGCTCAGAAGTCAGCAATAAGATCAGCTCGAGGTTGACCGGTCAGGTGCGACGGGCCATCATCTCGGCCACGTATTTGCCCACGATATCGAACTCGATATTGACCCGGTCTCCAATGGCCATTCTGTGGAAACCCGTGTGCTCCCATGTGTATGGAATGATGCTGACCGAAAACCCTTGGGGATTGGATTCCACTACGGTAAGGGACACCCCATTGACCGTGATGGAGCCTTTCTGCACCGTCAAATGATGATCTGCTTCACTGTGGGCAAAATGAACATTCCAGGATCCTTCCCGCTCCTCAATGGCAGTTACGGTGGCCGTCGTATCGACATGGCCTTGCACAATGTGCCCGTCGAGACGGTCGCCAACCTTGGAGCAACGCTCGAGATTTAGAACGTCCCCAACAGACCGCTCGCCGAGCTGGGTTCGCTGCAGCGTCTCCTCAACAGCGGTCACCGTGTAGTCGTCCCCAGAAACCTCCACGACCGTCAAACACACCCCATCGTGGGCCACACTTTGATCCACCTTCAACTCTGAAGCGATGTTCGCCGTGAGGGTAAGGTGACGATTGGTCCCTTCTTCCCGAAGGGCTTTCAGTGTGCCAAGGGTCTCGATGATACCAGTAAACATGAGGATTTCATTCTTCGCCAGTGTCCAAACCGCCGAGCAGTTGAAAGGTTCCCGAAAAGCGCTCGGGAACAATGCCAGAAAGACGCCGGGTGTAAGCGGTGCAAGTGTAATGGTATGCTCCATCCGCACAGATGCTTCCCGTCCTCTGGTGGGTCCCAGGCCAATCTAGCTGGGGGTCAGCAGTGCGCCAAACTTCTTCGCCCCACCGATTAAAAACACGGAAATCGACGCTGTCCACAAACTTCCATGGGAAGGGCTGGAACCGGTCGTTCGCACCATCGAGGTTGGGCGTAAAAACGTTGGGCAGGAAATAAAACGGACAATTATCGGTGCAGGTGGTGTCACCCCTGTCGCTTTCATTTTGCTGAAGCACACCCCCTGGTCCGGGCATCAGGCTGTCCAGCGCCGTCATGGTCCAGCATCCGGCGATGGACCCCCCCAATTCGGCTGCGCTAAGTACCAGCACCGTGTCTCCATCTTCCTCCCACTCCATCAGGAATTCCAAGGCCCCTCCTAAACTGTCACTGCGATACAACCGATAGCCTGTGATGTCCTCTGCACATGAAGAAGGCCACCAACGAAGGCGCGCAACCTCCTCCGCACAATCCGCTTCCACCTCAAACAAAGGTGGGCATGGAGGTTCGGTGTCATAGGGGGTGGCGCAGCGAAGGGCACTCCAGTTCTCAATGGGGTCGAGAATGTCTGTCGAGCCATAGGTGCCGAGGGTTCGAACGCGATAACAAACTGGAAGGCCGTTGACCAACCCAGTATCGACGAAAAGAGGTTCTGCAACGGTGTCGATGAAGACAGGGACACCATCGGGGGGGATGCGGTGAAACACATAAGCCGTGTCGAACCAAGGCCTTCCTGCCGGGACCGAGAGGGCCATGCTGTTGTCCGCAGGAACCAACTGAAGCTCTGGTACGGGGGCGGGTGTTGAAACGCCTATGGCGTCTTCACCGCTCCAAGCGGTGACCCTGTATGTCCACAATGTCTCTTCAGAGTCCACTCCCAAATGGACATGCACGGTATCGAGTGCTCCCAATGCGTCCGCAACGGGCCCTTCATGGATTAGCGACCATTCAGCACCCGATTGGGCCTGTGCTTCCACTGCGTATCGGTAAGGTCCAGGAAACGCCTCCAGAGTGTCCGCATCTGTTGGGGGTGACCAGCGCACCTCAATCGCGCCCCCAGCGACATCGCTGACCTCTACTGAAGCCCCGGTCATAACAGGAACCCCTTTGTCAACCTGAGCGCAGGCCTCGGGGCCCACCTTGCTCCTCGACCCATCGGGCATGACCGCGACCACCCGGTAACAATATGTTGCCCCAAAGCTGAGTGCCTCAGAATCGAGGTGGGCGTTATTGCCCAGACCCTGTACCGTAGATATCAGGTTGTATCCCGCGTCTGAAGGCATGCCCACCTCACAGGTCTCTTGTTCGAACTGCGTGGTGCCAATTCGACGATACACCTCATAACTGCCCAAATCCTGCATGGCCTCGGAATAGCTGTCCGCGCATGAATGCTCGCTCCAATCCACCTCCACAGCATTGCCGATGGGTTGGGCAGAGGTGGACGCTACCGGTCGCGCCAGAACCCGAATCCTGACTGTCTCCACGTCAGACAGGGGCACCGGATCCACATCTGTGGCTTGGAAAACCACTTGATAAGGCGCTTGCCGAACGGCATCGCATCCCGGCGTCCAATTGAATGTCCCGATGTCCGTCAAGGGATTCCAGCCGAAGTCCGCATCTGGATCAAACTCCTCAAAGGGGCCTCCGATGGCCGTGGTGGTGACGTTGTCCCCATTCGGATCGGAGGCCGAAACAGTGAAAATCAAGGTCTGGCCCTGCAGGATGCAGGTGTCCGCCGGCACCACCACGATGGGAGGCTGATTGGGACAGGTCTCCACATTGATTTGCATGTCGCGGATGACCTCGCCCACCATACGCCACTGCGATCCCACCCAACGCCATTCACGAATGCGAAGGGCCATGTTGTATTCACCGGACAAGCCCGGGGCATCCCAGACCACCGTCCCGGACAGAGGCTCCACATAAAAATCCCCTCCAGCACCCTCCACCTCGTTGGGCTGAACGAATCCCTCGATGGGTTGACAATCAAAGCCTGAACAAGCAATGAGGTCATAGCTAAGCGAATCCCCGTCGGGGTCGAATGCCCCTGGGTTGTGCTCCCACCGCTGACCGATACACGCGTTTTCAATCGCTGGGGCAAGCAAAACAGGGCTGTCATTTTGGCCAGCCTCAGGGTCAATAATCAGCTGGCTTGTGATGCAAAACGGCACATCAACTGAACTCGGGATGTTCAGGACCCCATCATTGCGGTTTGGGTCTTCAACCACCAGTGTATAGATGCCAGGTCCAGAATAGGTGTGCACACCCTTGTAAATATTCAGCCTTACCTCGCCGTCGATCAATTCTCCAGTTGGAAGTCCGCTGCCCCCGGCATCCAAAGGGCCATTGGTCCTGGGAAGGCTGTCCACGGCCAGTTCGCTGCCCTCATCACCCCAGAGCAACGACAGCCAAGGTCGATCGGCAACGACGCTGGACTTGGTATAGGTGGTGATGGTTACCTCATACGTTGTGCCCTCGAGATGCCGATAGGTAACCTCCCCTGCCCGGTTGTGGGTGGCAAGCACCGGAAAACCGACAATGAGGGCAAGAAACAACAGGAGGGACTCCGGACGCATGGACATGGCAAGGTAAACTTGCGACCCGGGCCGAAGGTGACACCCCGTGCAAAAATTCCCCTCCTGAGCCAGTGAAAGACAGAGGCCATTGGGAACGTCGGGGCGCTACCTTCGCCAACGATGTCCAAGCAAAAGCCCACTCGAATCGGCATCTCTTGGGGAGACCCCCATGGAATCGGTTCCGAATGCATCCTCAAGGCGTTCGGTGATGCGCGTCTATTTGAAGACCTTTTGCCCGTTGTGTATGGTCATGGCGAAACCCTGCGCCGACAGGCTGCCCAATTCGATGTGGCCATCGAAATCAACGATATCGAGGATGCGTCGGACGCCAAGCCCGGCGCGATGTGCTGCGTGAACATCACCCCTCAGGTCATCGAACCCGATTGGGGTCAGCCCCATCCAGACGCAGGAGAATTTGCCAGGCTCAGTTTGGAAGCTGCGGTAAAGGACCTCGCTGCGACCAAAGTGGACGTTTTGGTTACCGCCCCCATCAACAAAGACACGATCCAGAGTGGGCAGTTCAAGTTTCCTGGACACACCGAGTACCTCGCAGATAAGGCGGGCGTGGAGGATGTCCTGATGATATTGGCTTCGGATACCCTGAGGGTCGGTGTGGTGACAGGCCACCTTGCCCTGAAGGATGTCGCATCCAACCTTAGCAAGGAACGCATCATGCGCCATGCCACCCTACTCAACGAGAGTCTAAAGCGAGACTTTGGCGTGGCGACACCCCGCATTGCGGTGCTCGGCCTCAACCCACATGCAGGGGACAACGGACTCATCGGTGAAGAGGAGAAGACCATCATTGCACCGGCCATTCGATCCCTCAAAGAAGCGGGCATGACAGTCAGTGGCCCCTTCGGAGCGGATGGATTTTTCGGGAGTGGTGACTTCAAGCACTTTGACGGAGTCTTGGCCATGTACCACGATCAAGGCCTTATCCCATTCAAGAGCCTGAGCTTTGGCCAAGGTGTAAACTTCACCGCAGGCCTCCCGATCGTCCGCACAAGTCCCGATCACGGCACCGCATTCGACATAGCAGGCAAAGGACAGGCCGATGGACAGAGCTTGAGGGCCGCTTGCTGGATGGCGGCCGACATCAGGAACCACCGCCAGGCTCACCGAGAAATGACCGCCAACCCACTGAAAATAGCCCCATCCAAGGGACGGGACCGGGAGCGCTTTTGACAGCGCCGTAAGGGGCTCCTTTGTTTGCATCGAAACCCGTACCTTTGCCCCCCCTCAAGCCGGGGTATCGCATGCGCGGATCTGCAGAGTTCGAAATTCCCTACACGGGATTAAGTCTCGGAAGACACGCTTTCAACTTTCAGCTTGACGGGGCGTTCTTTAAAGAATTCGAATCCACAGGTTTGGTCGACGCCGACATCAGCGCGGAGACCGAACTCGATCGATTCGATGAAATGATGCACTTCGACGTCCGCGTCACCGGAACCGTTCAAACGGCCTGTGACCGTTGTGATGCCCCGATGTCCGTTCTTGTGAATCACCGCACCCGATACGTTATCAAATTTGGCGCGTCAACTCACAAAACGGATGACGACATTCTGGTGCTCGGCCCTGCCGAACACCTATTGGACGCGAGGGAATTCCTGTATGAATCCACCATGTTGGGCATGCCATTGAGGCGAGTGCACGAAAACATGGAGGATTGTGATCAGGAAGTTGTGCGCTGGTTGACCGGATCAGTGGATGACGCGCCCGATGAAGTACAAAAGGAGGAAATGGATCCGCGATGGGCTGCTTTGAAGGGGCTCAAATCGGACAAAGACGAGAAGAAGGATTGAGGAGGACCAAGACGAAACAGAAATACACTCACCCGAAAGGCTCCGGCCCAAAGGAACAACCACACGACCATGGCACATCCCAAGCGACGCCAAAGCAAGACCCGCTCACGCAAGCGCAGGACACACTACAAGGCAGAAACGCCAAACGTGTCCACGTGCACCAGCACGGGCCAAGCCCACATGTTCCACCGCGCCCATTGGTATGAGGGCAAGCTCTACTACAAGGGCCGTGTGGTGATGGAGAAGGAGTCGGCTGAGGCCTGACCTTCTTCCTAAAGGCGACCAAAATTTTTGAAAGACCCGCCCGGCCATGGCCGTCGCGGGTTTTTCCACATACGGTGGTGACCGCTTATGCCCACAGTGTATGATGCACTGTCCCGTCGGGGCATATTTTCGGCGCTTCTTCCAAACCGGTCAAAGAACTCCACATCGCCATGAGCTCTCCCCAAACCGCTGCCATTACCGCCGTTCAAGGCTGGCTACCCGAGGACATCCTCTCCAATGCCGACCTCGAAAAGATGGTGGACACCAATGACGAGTGGATTCGCACCCGCACCGGAATCAGCGAGCGACGCATCCTCAAGGACCCAGAAAAGGCGACGTCCGATATGGCATCAGAGGTCATCAAAGGCCTCTGCGATCAACGTGGCATATCACCAGAAGAAGTGGACCTCGTCATTGTCGCGACGGTCACCCCAGACATGTTCTTCCCCTCTACGGCACAGTTGGCTTGTTACAAATCTGGGGCGAGCAATGCGTGGGGCTTTGATCTCAGTGCCGCCTGTAGTGGATTCCTTTTTGCCCTTCGCACCGGCTCTCAATTCGTAACCAATGGCACCCATCAAAAGGTGATTGTTGTCGGTGCCGACAAAATGAGCAGCATCGTGGACTATACAGACCGCACGACATGCGTCTTATTTGGAGATGCCGCGGCTGGTGTCCTGCTGGAAGCGGATGAAAGTGGGAAGACCGGAATCCAAGATGCCATCCTTCGCAGCGATGGCGCCGGTGGCCAATACCTCAGAATGCAAGCCGGCGGCTCCCTTAAACCGTCCAGCCACGAAACGGTGGACGCCAAGCTCCACTATATAGAGCAGGACGGAAGACCCGTCTTTAAGGCGGCAGTGACGTCGATGGCAGACGTGAGCTACGAGATCATGGAGCGAAACGGCCTGTCAGCGGACGACGTTTCATGGCTCGTTCCCCACCAAGCCAACCTGCGTATCATCGACGCCACCGCAAACCGCATGGGACTGGGTCGCGAAAAAGTGATGATCAACATTGAGAAATACGGAAACACCACTGCGGCCACAATTCCGCTGTGCCTTTGGGAGTGGCGTAACCGCCTGACCCCGGGCGAAAACATCATCCTCAGCGCCTTCGGAGGTGGCTTCACATGGGGCAGCATTTGGCTCAAATGGGCAATGGAACCTGAAGTGTAATGTCCTAAATCCCCGGAACCACGGAATTACCGGTTACCTTGGCCCATTGGAAATCTCGGATCAAACCAAATCATTGACCATGACCCAGGACGAAATCCAAGACCTCATCAAGTTCGTCGCTAAATCTGGCGTGAATGAAGTGGAGATCGAACGCAAAGACTTTAAAATCACCATCAAGAGTTCTGGCGCTCCTAACAAGCGCGGAAAGGCGGCGGCTGCAGCCGAGGCCCAGGCGGTGCAAATGGCGGTCCCCGCCGCCATGCCAATGCAGATGCCGATGCAAACGGCAATGCCTGCTGCGCCTGCTCCAGTTGCAGCTCCGGCACCTGCCCCTACGCCAACTCCAGCCGCGACGGCCACGGAAGCTCCAGCAGCCGATACCAACCTCATCGAGATCAAGAGTCCGATGATTGGCACCTTCTTCCGCAAGCCTTCTCCAGACAAGGACAACTTTGTGGACGTCGGGTCAACCGTCAAGGCCGGAGACACGGTTTGTGTCATTGAAGCCATGAAGCTCTTCAACGAAATCGAGAGCGAAGTTTCTGGCCGAATCGTGAAGATCCTGATTGACGACAACAGCCCGGTCGAATACGACCAGCCTCTTTTCCTCGTGGAACCCGCCTGAGCCTAACGGCAAGGCCCATCGATTCTCGACATGTTCAAGAAAATCCTGATCGCCAACCGCGGTGAGATTGCCCTGAGGGTTATCCGCACCTGTAAGGAAATGGGCATCAAGACCGTTGCAGTGTATTCCACCGCTGACGCCGAAAGCCTCCATGTGCGTTTCGCAGATGAAGCCGTTTGTATCGGACCAGCCCAAAGCGTCAAGAGTTACCTCAACATCCCAAACATCATTGCAGCGGCGGAGATCACCAATGCGGATGCCATCCACCCTGGGTATGGTTTTCTTTCTGAAAACGCCCAGTTCTCACGCGTCTGCGGAGAAAATGACATCAAGTTCATTGGTGCCTCACCAGAAATGATTGAGGCCATGGGGGACAAGGCCTCCGCCAAGGCCACGATGAAAGCCGCCGGTGTCCCGACTATACCCGGCAGCCCCGGCATCTTGGACACCTTGGACGACGCACTCGCATGGGCCAAGAAAATTGGCTATCCCGTCATGCTCAAAGCCACCGCAGGAGGTGGAGGCCGGGGCATGCGCGTTTGTCACAACGACGAGGACACAGCGGATGCGTGGGACACCACCCGCCGCGAAGCGGGTGCAGCATTTGGAAATGACGGCATGTACATGGAGAAGTTCGTGACGGAGCCCCGCCACATCGAAATCCAGATTGCCGGAGACAAGAATGGAAAGTGTTGTCACCTCTCCGAGAGGGACTGCTCGATTCAGCGACGACATCAAAAACTGGTTGAAGAAACCCCTTCACCGTTTATGACAGACGATCTCAGAGAGAAGATGGGGCAAGCGGCCATCGCTGCCGGTGAGGCCGTCAAATACGAAGGTGTCGGCACGGTGGAGTTTCTGGTCGATGCCGATCGGAACTTTTACTTCATGGAGATGAACACGAGGATCCAAGTCGAGCACACCATCACCGAGGAGGTGGTCGATTACGACCTCATCAAGGAGCAGATCAAACTCGCCCATGGCGATTCGATTTCTGGCCGGAACTATTACCCCAAGATGCATGCGATCCAGTGCCGCATCAACGCCGAGGACCCTGATCGCAACTTCGCCCCGAGCCCGGGCACAGTCACAGACTACCACGGACCGGGTGGTCACGGCATCAGAATCGACACCCACGTATACGCTGGCTATCGCATCCCACCACATTATGATAGCATGGTCTCGAAACTCATTGTGGTTGCACAAACCCGTAAGGAGGCCATCACCAAAATGCAACGTGCGCTGGACGAGTACATCATCGAAGGTGTCAAAACCACCATCCCTTTCCATCAAAGGCTGATGCGCCATGAGCGCTTCCGAAGCGGAGATTTCACCACCAAATTCCTCGAAGAGGAAACGGTCTAAATTGGCGAAAGAGGACACTGAAAAAGGGCCCTATCGGGGCCCTTTTTCGTTTCAGCCTTTGAGTTTTTCAGCGATGGCCGTTGTGCTTTTCCCCGGCACCAAGTCGATGGTGGTCACGCGACCGCCCGAAGCCCTCACTTCAGCGCTGCCTACAATGTATCGGGGGTCCTCAGGGTTGGTTGAGTCAGCATCGTAATCTCCTCCCTTGACGAGCACGTCAGGCTGGATTGCAGCGATGACAGCAGCTGGCGTGTCCTCGCCGAAAAGAACAACGCCTGTCACGGACCGAAGGCCAGCCACAACGAAGGCCCGGTCACCCTCCTGTACGATGGGCCGGTCATCGCCCTTGCCCAAACGACGGACACTGGCGTCGTCATTCACCCCAACCACAAGCGCATCCCCCAAGGAAGCAGCGGCCTCTAAATAAGCCACGTGTCCGCGGTGGAGAAGATCAAACACACCATTGGTAAAGACCACCTTCAGGCCTTGAGCTCGCCACTCTGCGCAACGTTTGACAATGGAAGCCAGGTCCAAGATGCGATCATTGTCGCCACTCATTTCGCTGGTTCACGTTTGCCCTTTCGGAGTCCCGCCGCCAAAAGGAAAAGGTATCCGAGGCCCCCGGTGGTGATGATCATACCCGTTTGGGTGGCCCAGATGACATTGGCCGTGGCCAAGCCCAAAACAGCCCCATACCCCATGGCCATGAAGGCAAACTGCACAGCCAATTGATAGCTACCGATACCACCCGGAGAGGGCAAGACCATGCCAAAACCACCGGCCATCATGACAAAGAGAGACTGACCTGCTGTCAAATCGCCAAGGGCACCTATGCCTCGAAAAATGACAAAAGCCATAAGAAAGTACATGCTCCAAATGAAGAAAGTGTGACCGAAAAACGCCCACTTCCGCTTCATGTGTCGCACGCTTCCAAGACCGCGTCCTATCCCTTCAATAAAGCCAAACACCTTGGCGAAAAAAGGAACCCGCCCAAGGGATTCCCTTCTATACCACACCAGAACCGAAGCAAATAAAAATGCCCCGCCTGCTCCGATGAGCCAAGGCAAGGCACCGCCTCCACCCGGCATGGAGAACGACTCACTGAAGGCGATGAAGCTGTCCATGTTCAGGGCCAAGGCAACCGCCGTCAAGATGAACAGCAGGACAAAGTCCACCACGCGCTCAGAAATAACCGTGCCGAACAACTCATCCACTGGGATGCCATCTGTTTGATTGAGGGCGCCACAGCGGGCCAGCTCTCCACTGCGTGGCACGAAAGTGTTGGAAAAATAGCTGAAGGCAACCGCATGGATGCTGTTCCACATTTTGGGTTTGTGGCCCAACGGCTCAAGCAAAATCAGCCAACGAACCCCACGGCTGACAATGGCGAGATACCCCATGAGGAAACTCGCAACAATGCTCCATCCGCTGGCGCTTCGCATGTCGGCCCATAAGGCATCTGGATCTTCCACTGCCCCCATGGCCAACCAAAAGAGCAACCCGCCGATGCTGAGCATCAAGACATACTTCGCAACCTGTCCAACACTGCCCTTCATTTGTTCAACCGGTTCGTGGCCGTATCCGGAAACACCACCTTGGGTTTAAACGTTTTGGCTTCTTCGATTTCCATAGACCCGTAGGCGATGACAATCACAATGTCGCCAGGTTGGCAGCGCCGAGCTGCGGGGCCGTTGAGGCATACGCCACCCGACCCACGACTTCCTTCAATCACATAAGTCTCAATGCGCTCGCCATTGTTGCAATTGACAATCTGGACCTTCTCACCGATTACCAATCCCGCAGCCTCAATCAGGTCGGGGTCCAGCGTGATACTACCGATGTAGTTCAAGTCCGCCTCGGTGACGGTAATGCGGTGCAGCTTAGCCCGCATGACTTCGATGCGCATGGGTGCGAAATTACGTCATGGAAAGCCTCAGGGACGACGGCTCGGAATCAGATACAGTTCCGTCCTTCGGCTCCTCTCCTGAACACCCTCTGGACACTCTATACCGCTTGGACACTGGACCATCGGACGATCGAAACCATGCCCCTCCACGCGGATTCTTCGTGGCGACACCCCAGCGAATTCGAGCTGAACAGCCACCTGACGGGCGCGCTCCTTTGCCAGCTGAACATTGTCTTCCGCATTCCCATCCGGACTCGCGTGACCCATGACCAGCACATAACAATCCCCCTTTTCCTTGCAATGCAACGCCCACGACTTGAGATCGGCCACCCCCTGTGCAGGGACCAATGGACTTCCCACATTGTGAAACACCACCCAATCAGCCGGTTGATTGGGTTGAATTAAGGGGGACAATTCCGGAAGACGCGATTGATCATTGGCCTGCACTCTCCACGCATCCAAAGCCAACGCAGCCAGCATGTTCAAACGCCATACTTCCCCAATCAACGAAAACCGCTGGACCACTTTACCATCCGCATTCATCCAAACCGCCATGGCCTGCTTGCACCCCTTCGATCCTGGATACTCTGCGACCCAGCGTGTGCCTCTGTCTGCGCGGAGGCCATCGAGTGTAACCCGACCATTCACGTCGCTCACGAGTTCTGCAACCGGCATCCCTGTCTGGGCGTCCTCCAGCGTCCACCGGACACCGGAAAGGGGCGCGTCACCGCATTGCAACACCAGACATTGTCCCGCCAACGTCGCCTCTGATTTTTCATCAGACACATGTCCGGAAGGCAGGGTTGAAATCCACCACGGATCAACCCCTCCTGTGCCGCCTCGCCCATCAGAGGCCAGCCAGCCGCCGGATGTCGGATGTGGGGCCAGTGACCATTCGTTCTTTGGCGTATTCAATTCGGTGAGGATGTGTGCCTCCTGATAATTACCACGCCTTGGAATGCGGACGAGATCAAACCCACCTGACCAGGCCCCTTGGAAATGCTGCGCGACAGCAGCCGGCTCATCGGGATGCAAAGCGACCAAGATGTCTCCCTCCCGATTGAGTTGCACATCAAACATGCCAAATGCGGCTTGTCCCGACCAATTCTCAAGAATGGGCACAGGCCAAGGCTTCGACCAAGTGTTGTCTGGGCGCTTCGCACTGATCCAGACTGAGAACCTGTCTTGCTTTACCGCACTAATAACGGCCATGTTCGATGGGAGGTCAATGTCCACATGAACGATATGCCCCAATGCTGACCAAGCCTCATCCCGAACGGGAACACGACCCCACGGACGCGGTGATTTGGTTTGCCACGGGCCCGATGCGAGTTGCGCAATTCGAGTTTGTGCCTTCGTCCAATCCAGTGGCTCACCCAAGGATGCCGAAAATAGAACCACCTGCCAGCCATCGGTTCCGAGGACGAGTTCATCCCCTGAGGTGGCAGATTCCGACAACAAGCGAAAGTCAATCGGAACATGTTGGGCCCATGGTCCATCGGCGCATATAAAAAGCGCCACAAAAACAGCAAGCCGCGATGCCAATCGGCCGAGGAGAAGGTGCTTCACCTTTCGTTCTTGTTTTTGGCACCAGAATCGGAATTCCGCTTTGCCTCG
>CACAUH010000023.1 GCA_902535565.1 uncultured Bacteroidota bacterium
CCTCACCGCCCATGCCCTCCTGCACGAGGCCATGCCTCCCAATTGGGACCTTCACCTTGGCAACTCCACACCTGTGCGCTATGCTCAGCTCTTTCATCGCTCGGACCGACCGGCGCCGTGGTCTAACCGCGGGGTTGCCGGCATAGATGGCTGCTCCTCGACAGCCGTTGGAGCTGCGCTGGCTGGCCGCAACACGACGCTGATTACAGGGGACTTGGGCTTTCTCTATGATGCCAATGCCTTCCTCGTGCATCCCCTGCCCACCCGCCTGCGCATTGCCGTCATTCACAATGGTGGAGGTGGCGTTTTTCGCTGGTTAGATGGACCTGAAAGAACTGGACTTCTCGAATCCCATTTCGAAATGCGCCATGGACGGGAACTCCGCAGCCTCTGCGATTTACACGGTCTCGAACACCAGCGGGTGACCAACCGCGAAACCTTGTATGCCGCACTTTCAGATTGGTGGTCCCCGTCAGAGGCCCCGCGCGTTTTGGAAATCGCAACACCTCCTGAGTTGAGTGCCGAGGCATATTCAGCGTATCTGGACAAGGTCAGCGCGTAGATTTGCCCCACGTTGGTGACATGCACAAAGCGCCTGTTGAACCCCAGAGCCGAAGCATTGTCATTTTCTTAGAATCCGCATCATGAGCAGCACTCGCACCTGGCAAGAAATCCAACCTTTCGAAGACATCCGTTTCGAATTCTTCGAAGGCATCGCCCGCATCACGATTGACCGTCAGGAGGTCTACAACGCCTTCCGTCCAGAAACGAACATGGAAATGCTCGAAGCCATGGACATCTGCCGGGAGCGCACCGACATTGGGGTGGTGGTCCTGACGGGGGCTGGCAGCAAAGCCTTTTGTAGCGGAGGAGATCAAAATGTGAAGGGCACAGGTGGATACGTGGGCAACGACGGTGTCCCCCGGCTCAATGTCCTGGACCTCCACAAAAAGATTCGCTCTCTTCCCAAGCCCGTTATCGCAGCGGTCAATGGCTATGCCATTGGAGGCGGCCATGTCCTGCATGTCGTTTGTGACCTGTCCATTGCCTCGGACAATGCGATTTTCGGTCAGACTGGACCCAAGGTGGGCAGCTTCGATGCCGGCTTTGGATCGAGCTATCTGGCCCGCCATGTGGGCCAGAAAAAGGCACGTGAAATTTGGTTCCTGTGCGAACAATATTCTGCACAGGAGGCAGATTCTATGGGGCTTGTCAACACCGTGGTCCCTCTGGAAAATCTCGAGGAAACTTACGTGAAGTGGTCCAAGACCATCATGAAACGCTCGCCTTTGGCCATCCGAATGATCAAGCGGGGACTCAACGCAGAACTCGATGGACAGGCCGGCCTGATGGAGTTTGCCGGCGACGCCACGCTGATGTATTACTTGATGGAAGAAGCGCAGGAGGGCAAAAACGCCTTCCTCGAGAAGCGCGACCCAGACTTCCAACAGTACCCGAAGTTTCCCTGACCTCAGCATGCTGCGAGACTATATTCTAGCTGCGCGGCTGAGGACCTTGCCGCTCGCCAGTGCCTGCGTTCTCACTGGAGGTGCATTGGCCGGCAGCGCAGGCTCCACGACGGAGGCGCGCTTTTACGCGCTCTTTCTGGGCTGTCTCATGACGGTCATTATGCTTCAAATCCTGGCCAATTTCGCCAACGACTTGGGTGACTTCGAGAACGGTGCAGATCGGGCGGAAGGAAAAGAACGGACCGACAGGGCTGTGGCATCGGGGCGCATCTCAGTCGCTGGCATGCGCAAGGCCGTCTACACCACGGGTGGACTCGCTTTTGTCACAGGCCTGGCCACCGCACTTTGGGGAGTTGGCGAAAATGCACTCGACTTGATGATGTGGATTGGCATCGGTACGCTGTCCATCGGAGCGGCCTACGCCTACACTGCGGGTTCCCGACCCTATGGTTACAGCGGCCTCGGTGACATCGGCGTTTTCGTCTTTTTCGGTGTGGCTGGCGTGGCTGGAACGGCCACCCTCATTGCAGGGAAATTCAACCCCTTGTGGCTCCTCCCCTCCGCCACCATCGGCTTGCTTAGCGTGGGGGTACTCAATCTAAACAACCTTCGTGACCATGTTTCAGATGCAGCCACCGGCAAGCACACATTGGCTGTCCGAATGGGATTCTCAAAAGGCAAGATCTATCATGCAGCCCTGCTGATTGGGGCTTGGCTTGCCCTTCTCGCCTTTTGGCGATTGGATCCGTTCGGGCCATGGCATGGGAAACTTTGGTATGGCCTCTTCGGACTTGTTCATGCCCGCCACCTCGCATTTGTTTTCAAAACTGAGGATCCTGCGAAATTGGATGGTGAATTAAAGAAGATAGCCCTCAGCACCTTTGCGATTTCCCTGTTCCTCTTCCTCAGTGCCACAGCATGACCGGTCTTGACATCCGCATCGTTGAGCGCTCGCTTCAATTCAAAAATCCGGCAGGAACATCCAGGGGGATCCTGACGGAAAAACCGAGCTTCTATGTCGTCGCGAGGGACCTGGAGGAGGATGGCCGAATCGGAATTGGCGAGTGCAGCCTCATCCCAGGCCTTTCGCCGGAGAGCGCGCCGCGGGCTCGCATGGAGCTCAAAAAGTTGGCTTTGTCTGGATCGCTGGACCCCAAGGCGATGAGCTTGCAATACCCTGCCGTCAAATTCGCCGCCGAAACAGCCCTGATCGACCTGCTCAACGAGGGCGACCGCACCCTCTTTCCAGGCCCCTTCACCGAGGGACGGCCCGTGCCGATCAACGGCCTGATCTGGATGAGCGAGCCGGAGGACATGATTGCCCAGGCTGAGTCCTTGCTCGATAGCGGATTCGACACCCTGAAACTCAAAGTGGGGGCCCTTGACTTTGAGCGGGAAATAGAATGTCTTCGCACCATTCGCGAAATGGCCCCTGCCAACCACATCACCCTGAGACTGGACGCCAATGGAGGACTGGACGATGACGACATCTCTGTCACCTTGAACAAGCTGGAACGGCTGTCCGCACTCGACATCCACAGCATGGAACAGCCGATCCGAGCAGGCCAATGGAAAAAGCTTCAGGCCGTTTGTGCAGATTCCCCCATCCCCATCGCTTTGGATGAGGAACTGATCGGCATCAACGACACCGCACTGCGCCGCAACCTGCTCCAGCTCGTGCAGCCCGCCTATGTCATTCTGAAACCCAGCCTCATTGGGGGACTGTTGGAGGCCAACCATTGGATTGACCTCGCTGCAGAAGTGGGAGCAGGTTGGTGGGCGACGAGTGCCTTGGAAAGCAACATCGGACTCAACGCCATCGCCCAATGGGCCGCTGATGCCACTGCTGAAGAAGCGTGCCCCATGCCACAAGGGCTGGGCACCGGCAGCCTCTTTTCCAACAACCTGCCTTCACCCTTGGTGGTTGCCAATGGTGCAATTCGCATGGACCAACCCCAAGCCCAAGCCAATGGGACCCTGCGCACGTGGGACCTCAGCGCATTGCTCAGATGACGGACTTCTGGAGAATTCCCGATGGCGACGAACCAGCTGAAGCACCGGATTGGGTTCTCCCCTTTCTCGCTTTGGATGACGAGTGGGCAAACGGGCGAGCAGAAGGCCAATCTTCCGGCAGCACAGGGACACCGAAAACCTTCGAGTTCACGCCAGGGTCGATTGTGGCCTCTGCAAAGGCCACAGCGGCTCACTTCGGGCTGAACGCATCGGATGCCGGCCACCCAATTGCGGCGTGGTCCGCTCTGCCTTCGGCTGGCATCGGAGGCCGCATGATGTGGTGGCGAACCCGAATCCTCAATTGGTCGCTGACCCAAAGTCGTCCAGCAGTGGCACCCCGCGTGCCCCCAGCACCAAGTGGCAGACCCTATGATTTCGCAGTGGCGACACCTCATCAGGCCTCCGCGCTTGCCAAAAGCAATCAACTGTCCGCCTTTCGGACCCTGCTGCTCGGCGGTGGCGCGGTCTCCCCGATGCAAGAATCAGAAATTCTGCAAGCTGCTGAAAAAGCAGGGTGTTCAGTCCAACTCGGATTCGGCATGACCGAAACCTTAACCCACGTCGCCACGCGGCGGCTTGACAACGCCACATTTTTGCCCCTTCCTGGCGTCACTTGGGACATCGCTGAGAATGGGGGCTTGATTCTAAATGCACCCGATCGCGGCGTTCGCGAACTCCACACCCGAGATGTGGTGCGCCCTTCAATTGATTCAAAAACCGGACGCAACGGGTTCTGTTGGCTGGGGCGTCTTGATGATGTGATCAACACCGGCGGGCTGAAGGTGCATCCTGCCGATCTGGAGAGGCGAATCGCCGAATGGGTATCCCCGCTCATCGGTTCGCGGCGATGGTACATCGCCGGGCGTCCGCACCCCACTGTCGGCATGCAAGTCAGCTTGGTCTTAGAAGGAAAAACCAACGGAGATTTGGAGCAGGCCTTATTGGACCACTTGTCGCAGGTCTATTCCCACCCCGACCGACCGCGTGCGGTGCTTTGGATGGACAGATTTGAAGAAACTGAAACCGGCAAAATCCGCCGGCGCTGAATCTGACGAACTTTGCATCATGACCAAGCCACGCCTCGTCTTTGCCACCCGAAACCCTGGAAAAATCCGTGAAATCGCCCAAATGCTCTCGGACCAATATGATATTGTCGGCTTGGCCGATATCGGTTGCGCCGAAGACATACCGGAAACGGCACCCACCATCCCGGGTAATGCCATACAGAAGGCCGAATATGTGCTGGAGCACTACGGTGTCCATTGCTTTGCCGACGACACAGGTTTGGAGGTTACCAGCCTAGGCGGTGCACCCGGTGTACACACTGCACGCTATGCGGGAGAAGCCAAGGATGCAGACGCCAACATGGCCAAACTGCTGGGCGCATTGACAGACGCAACGGACCGATCAGCCCGTTTCCGAACGGTGATCGCGTTGACCACTGAGGAGGGAACCCGGACCTTTGAAGGCATCTGCAATGGGCACATCGCGGAGGGGCGCAGCGGGGCAGATGGCTTCGGCTACGATCCGATTTTCATACCAGAAGAGGGGACCGTGACCTTTGCGGAAATGACCCCCGAAACCAAAAACGCCATCAGCCATCGCGGAAGAGCCGTTCGGGCCATGGTCTCAGAACTCAAGGCCCTGGGTTGAGAATCTACAGGGCCTTCGGGCGGAAATCCTGTTCGGCCGCAGTACGTTTGTCTTGATTCGCCACTTCCGAAACGGAATGATCATGAACTATCTCGATTTCGAAGAGCCCATCCGGTTGCTCAGAGAGCAACTCGAACAGGCCCAGGACATCGATGGCCAAGGCCAGGTCGACATGCAAAGCACAGTGGCCGACCTCGAGCAGAAAATCGCTGAAGTCAGCCAAGAAATCTATGCCAACCTCAGCCCTTGGCAGCGGGTACAGGTCTCCCGTCACCCAGACCGCCCCTACACCCTCGACCACATTGAGGCCCTGACCGACGGGCGCTTTTTGGAACTCCACGGCGACAGGAACTGCAAGGATGACAAGGCCATGGTCGGTGGTCTCGGCATGATTGATGACTTGCCCGTCATGTTCGTGGGCCAACAAAAAGGGGCCAACACCAAGCTCCGCCAGTACCGCAACTTCGGCATGGCCAACCCAGAAGGCTATCGCAAAGCGCTGCGCCTGATGAAGCTGGCCGAAAAGTTCAACCGCCCCGTGGTGTGCCTCATTGACACACCGGGAGCCTACCCCGGTTTGGAGGCAGAGGAGCGTGGCCAAGGCGAGGCCATTGCCCGGAACATCATCGAGATGATGCAGCTCCGTGTGCCGGTCATTTGCGTGATCATCGGAGAAGGGGCATCGGGCGGTGCACTCGGCATTGGAATTGGTGACCGCGTCCTCATGATGGAGCACACTTGGTACTCGGTCATTTCTCCAGAATCCTGCTCCAGCATTCTCTGGCGTTCTTGGGACCACAAGGTCGAAGCAGCTGAAGCACTCAAGCTCACAGCCGATGACATGCTCGGTCACAAGCTCATTGACGGCATTATTTCAGAACCGCTGGGCGGTGCCCACAACGACCGGAATGCCGCGTTTTCAAGCGTAAAATCAGAGATTCTCAAGCACCTTCGCAAGCTCCGCGTCCAGAACCCAGACAAGCGCATTGACGCGCGTATTCGAAAGTTCTCCGCAATGGGTGTCGTCCAAGCCTGATTGAGTGGCCGGACGCATTAGATTTGTCTGCGAATTCGATTCATGACCATGCAGTACATCATCCGCCAACCATTGGCGTTTCTGCTCCCCGCCTTTGCCCTCCTGCTCACCCTTCCCGGGTGCGGCGGACTGGGAAAAATGGAAAAGGCCATTGAGGAGCTCAATCTCAAGATGGACCCCGAACCACTCGTTCTTCGAGGCGACGAGGTCCAACTGAACCTTTCCGGCACATTTCCAGAGAAGTACTTCGCGAAGAAGGCCTCCATCGAGGCCACCCCTGTCCTTGTCTGGGACGGCGGCGAGGCCGCGTTTGAAACCCAGGGATTCCAGGGTGAAGACGCAGCTGGAAACTTCACTGTGGTGCCCTTTAAGTCAGCCAAATCCTTCGACTACACCGCCAAGGTTGCGTACCAGGACGGCATGGAGGATGGTGCTCGACTTGAGCTGCGCATCAGCGGCGCCATGGGAAGCAAGTCCATGGACTTTGCGCCCGTTGTTCTCGGGGACGGTGTAATTACCACACAGAACTGGGTTCGGTCAGATGACCGATTCGTGATCGGAGAGGACGCGTTCCAGCGGGTTATTTCCTACACCGAAGAAGCTGAAATCCACTATGCCTACAACCGTTCCAACGTGCGCTCTGCTGAGCTTCGCGATGAAGACATGTCCGCTCTGAGGGACTTCATCGGGTTTGCAGCAGATCACGACAGCGTGATGCTGAAAAGCACCAGAGTAAGCGCCTACGCGTCACCTGAAGGCGAAATCAGCCTCAATGAAGACTTGGCCCTCGAACGCGCCGAAAGTGCCAATGCCGCTGTGGCCAAGCTTCTGAAGCGTGCAAAAATTGAGGTTGAAGACGGCTTTTACGGCAACAACCCAAAGGGAGAGGACTGGGATGGATTCCAGACCCTGATGCGCGCCTCTGACATTGAGGACAAAGACCTGATTCTCCGCGTCCTGTCTATGTACAGCGACAAGAACCGCAGGGAAGAGGAAATCAAGAACATCGCCAAAACTTACACGGAAATCGAAAAGGAGATCCTCCCCGCTTTGCGCCGTTCTATGATTGTGTTGAACTACGACATTGAAGGCTACACGGACGAAGAGCTGATGGAACTGGCCATGACCAATGCAGAATCCCTCACCGTTGAGGAGGTGCTGTATGCCGCTACGCTCTTCGAGAGCAACGAAGACAAGCTGAAGGTCTATCAGGCTGCCAGCAGCGTGCACGCAGACGACTGGCGTGGACCCAACAACGAAGGCGTCATCCTGATGGAAATGGGCAAACTAAACCAAGCTGCCGACCGCTTCATGGCTTCGGACGAAAGAGGAGACAGCCCTATCATCAACAACAACCTCGGTGCAGTTGCCCGCATGAAGGGCAACCTCGCCGATGCCAAGCGCCTTTTGGGCAGTGCCTCAGGAGCCGGTGATGCAGTCAAATACAACAAGGGCATTTTGGCCATCCAAGAAGGCAACTACAGCCAAGCCATTTCAAACTTTAGTGGAGAGGCTACCGTCAACGCGGCCCTTGCCAAGCTTTTGAATGGTGACGCCAATGGCGCCAAGACCATTTTGGACAATGCAGCCGACGACAGCGCCGTGGCCCACTACGTGATGGCCATCTGCTACGCGCACGTCGGAAATGGTGCAGAAGCCAAGCGCCACCGTGACATGGCGGTCGAAAAGGACGCTGGATTGTCCGGGAAAGCGAGTGCTGACCTTGAGTTCCGGGACCTGGACTGAACCTCAGGCAACCCCATTAGAAAAGCCCCAGAGTGCACAAGCGCTCTGGGGCTTTTTCATGTCTTCATTCGGAAGTGGGCTGAACTGTCCATGCTTCAGCCACTGGCTGGTGGGCCAAAAGAGCGGAAAGCCTGCCAACACACCATGCCTGCGGCAACGGAAACATTGAGGCTGTGTTTGACCCCAAACTGAGGGATTTCCAAGACGCCGTCCACGGCGGACAGCACCTCCTCCGAACAACCACGGACCTCATTTCCGAGGACCACTGCCCAGCGCTCTTCAGGCCGGGGAGACCAATCCTGGAGGGCAATGGCGCCTGATGCCTGCTCCAATGCGAACACACGCACGCCATCCGCCTGAAGGCTCCGAATGGCAATGACCGCGTCTTCATGGCCACGCCAAGGCACGTGCTCCGTGGCGCCTAGCGCCGTCTTGAGGATGTCGCGATGGGGCGGACGGGCTGTGTAACCGCAGAGCTCAACGCCCGCCAGGCGGAAGGCATCCGACGTGCGGAAGACCGAACCCACATTGAGACCGCTCCTGAGGTTGTCCAGAACAAAACGAAGGGGCAGCTTGCCGGCGGCCCCAAAGGCCTCCGGACTGAGCCGCCCCAACGCGTCCATAGAGGTGGCGCGATGGCCCTCTGCCATCAGTAGAGCCTAATTGTGTAAGGCATACGGGCCTGCACCCGGTCCTGTGGCGCTGCGTTCATCAAGGCCTCCACCTCGAGCAAGGATGCCAAAACATCACCTTCCATGCCTGCTGCCTTGGCGATGGCCATGGCCGAGCTGACTCCGGCAAATTCCGCGACGAACTGTTCAAAGGGGTCCACTGCCTCAGGCAACTCCACCAGTTCCGGCTCGCTGATGCCCGCCATGTCAGCGGCGAGCGCCACAGCATCTTGAAGGTTGCCCATGCCATCGACCAAGCCGATGTCCATGGCATCCTGACCGGTCCAGACGCGGCCGCGGGCCACCTCATTGACACCCTCAATCGACATGCCCCGGCCCTCTGCTACGCGGGAAACAAAGGCGTCATAGACTTCAGTGACCCCTTCATTGATGGCCGCCAATGCCTCGCCTTGGACCGGCGTGTGACCGTTGATGGCATCAGCGTGATCATGGAGCTTCACACCATCGAAGTCAAGTCCAATTCGCTCCTTCATCAGCTTGCCGAACGAAGGCAACACACCAAACACACCAATGCTTCCGGTGATGGTGTTGGGCTGGGCAAGGATGTGGTCCGCAGCACAACTGATATAGTATCCACCGCTGGCTGCCAGATCACTCATGGAAGCCACCACGGGTTTGCCAGCTTCCTTGAGGAGCACGGTCTCTCGCCAAATCACATCGCTGGCGAGCGCACTGCCACCCGGGGAGTTCACCCGCAGCACCACCGCACCCACCTCTGGATCGAGTCGGGCATCCCGAAGTGCTCCAGCGATTCGTTCTGAGCCGATGGTGGCGTCATCGCCTTGGCCACTTTCAATGGCACCCACAGCAAAGACCACGGCCACCGCATTGGCCTCTTTCTCTTCTCCATCCTTGTCTTCATCATCCTCTTCTTCATCACTCCCTCCTTCAAACTCGACCTGCAGGGTCGTGATGAAGTCCTCAAAGAAATCAGGGTTATGGTATTGGCCATATCCCACCAACAAGGCGTGGCTTTCCTCGTCCTCATCCTCCGAAGCCCCTTTTTCGAGGAGCAGCGCGTGAAGCTCATCCTCGTAGAGGAGTCCATCCGCAAAACCCAGAGCAAGGGCATCTTCTGTCGTGCGCATTGCAAGGCTGTTGATGTGGCCGTCCAATTCGTTCACCGTCATGTCCCGCGCCGTGGCAATGTCACCGCCCATGCGTGCCCAGAAATCATCAAGAAGGGCCATGTTCTGCTCCCGGTTCGCCTCGGACAGGTTCTCTCGGAAATAGGGCTCTACTGCACTCTTGTACTTGTTGTCCGGGCCCCGCACAATGGTCATTTCAACACCGACATCCGCCAACATGCGCTTGTAGAACATGGTCTCCATGCCCATGCCGCGCATGTCAATTCCACCTTCGGGATGCAGGTACACTTCATCGGCCACCGTGCTCATCCAATAAGCGCTCTGGGTGTAGACCTCGCTCCACGCGACAATCCATTTGCCTGACGACTTGAATTCCACCAAGGCGTCCCGCACCTCTCCCAACATGGAGGGATAGCCCGAAACCATATCGGCCTGCATCAGAATGCCCTCAATACGGTCGTCTTCTGCTGCGCGCTCCATGTCAGCGAGAAAATGATTCAGCCCCGTCTGGGACTCAGCATCCACGCCACCGAGGCTGAAGGAGAAAGCAGGGCCCTCCATACCCCGCTCGACGAATGGAGCGTCAAAGGTCAGGTGGAGGACGGACCCCTCTTCAATGTCCACGCCGAAGTCAAAATCGGATTCGAGGTCATCCCCCACCTCGGAAAAAGCAGAACTCATCCCGCCCACAAGGGCGCCGACGAAAATGAAGATGAGGATGGTGCCCGAAGCGATGAGCGCGACAGTGGAGCCGAGAAGGCTCGCAAGGAATTGTTTACCGAAGTTCATGGTGTTGTGGATCTCGCGTGATGCAGGTCAAAGTTGAGGAAAGAAGAAAGGAAAGTGCCCGTGACGGGTCAGAAAAATGGATTAAAGCCGACAAGTGTGGACAAGAAGAAGGCCCCGAGAATGAGAATGGACAGAACCAAGAATCCCATCACCACCCAAGCCAACCCCTTGCCGAGGGCGCCAAGAAACTGTGGCAAACTGCTGGATATGAACCGCTGCCAGTTGTCACCCCACGTGGATTCAGAGTGACCAGCTGCACCTCTCGTCCGGCGGCTGCGGCCCTCCATGCTCGAAATGATGGACGACAACGTAACGGGATCGCCTTTCATCGCAAGCCGGTCACTGGCCGTCTTGGCCACCGGCATGATGGCGGCGAGAATGAGGTAAAACAAAAGGCCCGTTCCCGTGAAAACCACCATGGCGATAAACAGGGCACGGATGACGATGGGGTCCACGCCGAAACGATAGGCAATGCCCGAGGCCACCCCTGCGAGCACACGGTCTTCCCCATCGCGGAACCACCTGCGGCGGTGTTTCTCCTGGTGGCCTTGATTTGCACTGAAGCGCCCCTCTGTCTCGCCACCATTTGCGTCGGCATCCTCCTTGAAATCGGAAGGGTCACCGAGCTGACCACAGGCGCGCTCAACATCGTCAAGATTCACTGCGCGTTGTGTTCCGGAAAGGGCCTCTTGGAACAGCTCTGCAACGCGGTACTCTACTTCTTTGACGATTTCTCCAGCCCCGTCCGTTCCGCGCAATACGACCCGGAGGTCATCCAGGTATTGACTCAAACGTTGAAAGGCTGGCAACTCCACTTGGAAAAGCAGGTTGCCAAGAGATATGCTTTGTGTTTCCATCATGATTTGATCGGGGCATTTCCGGTGGTGATGTCCGTATTAGACTCGAGCGAATTGACGGAGTCGACGAACTGATTCCATGTGGCTTCTAGGTCGTCCAAAAGGGCCCGACCACGGTCGGTCATATCATAATACTTGCGCGGTGGCCCAGATGGACTTTCAGCCCATCGATAAGTAAGGGTGTCCGCGTTTTTCATCCGGGTCAACAACGGGTAAATGGTGCCTTCCACCACGAGCAAATCGACGGTCTTTAATGCATCGACGATGTCGGAGGTATAGGCCTCACCTCCTCGCAGGATTCGGAGGATGCACAACTCAAGCACACCCTTGCGCATTTGCGCCGCCGATTTGGAAGTTTCCTTGCTCATGTCTGTGCAAATGTATTGACATCGCCATGTACTATGTAAAACCAAGTACTAATTTTTTCAAATAACCAGATGATTCCGACGTGTACCCACTCGAATTCCGCAAGCGACCTTTGTCCCTGTGATCATCTACATCGCCACCGGATCGAATCTCGGCCTTCGCGTCGACCACTTGGACCACGCCGACGCCGAACTCAGTCGCATTGGCCGTGTGCTCCGGGTCTCTCCAACATATTCAACGGAGGCGGTGGGCATGGCCGACGGAACGCCAGACTTCCTCAATCGGGTGGTCGAAGTGAAGCTCAAGCCACCTTGGGCGACCCACCCTGAAGCCACCATGCAGGCCCTGCTTGACATCGAGCACCAAATGGGACGCACCCGTGTGGAAGGTACAGTTGCCTCCCGGCCGATTGATCTGGACATCGTGCTGTGGGGTGATCGCATTCTGAATCTTGATGGCCTGGTCGTTCCCCACCCCCGCATGATGGACAGGAGGTTTGTGCTACAGCCGTTGGCTGACTTGATACCCAATGTTCAGATTCCAGGCAGCGCATGCACAGTATTGGATCTCCTTCGCGGCCTTCCGGACAGCGTGCCCGACATTGCACCGTGGCCGAACACATGAGCATCCCCTACCGACACATCGCAGTAGAAGGCGGCATCGGTGCCGGCAAAAGCACCTTGGCGACTGCCTTGGCGACTCGGCTTGGAACAGAACCCCTCTTGGAACCCTTTGCGGACAATCCATTCCTCGAGCAATTCTATCTCGACCCCGAGCGGTATGCCTTTCCGGTCGAACTCAGCTTTCTGGCCCAGCGTTACAAGCAGGTCAAAGCAGCGCTGTCCGCCCGCACCCTGTTCCGGGATGCACTGGTCTCAGATTACGTCTTCGCCAAAAGCGATTTGTTCGCCAAAATCACCTTGCCCAAAACCGAATACGCCCTGTTCCGGAACCTCTACGAGGTCATGGCCGAGGGCATGGCCAAGCCCGAGCTCATTGTCTATCTGCGGCCGGGAGAAGCGCGTCAACGCGCCCAAATCGAGGCCCGAGGCCGCTCCTACGAACAAGACATCGACATCGACTACCTGAGGAAACTGGAGAAGGCTTACGAAAAGCAATTCAAGGCAGCCCGCGGCAGCCGTGTGCTCTGGGTGGACACGTCCAATGTCGACTTCGTTGCAAACGCAGATGACCTCGAGCGGGTCATCTCCCTCCTGAGCCAACCTTGGAAAGTGGGTGTTCACCAAGTTGCCCCCTGAACATCAGGGTAATCAGGCGTTGACGGCCTTCAACGCCTCCACCATGGTCGCGCCAATCTGAGCCGGACTGTCCACCACATGGATGCCACACTCGCGCATCACGGCCTTCTTTGCTTCTGCACTTTCCTCTTCGCCGGAAACAATGGCACCCGCATGGCCCATGGTTCGGCCTTTGGGTGCGGTCACCCCCGCGATGAACCCAACGACAGGCTTGGTGCCATGGGCCGCAATCCAACGGGCCGCCTTGACTTCGAGGTCACCACCGATTTCGCCAATCATGATGATGCCGTCCGTTTCGTCATCGGCCATGAGCAGCTGAACGGCATCCAAGGTGGTCGTGCCGATGATGGGGTCGCCACCAATGCCAATCGCCGTGCTCTGCCCGAGGCCAGCCTTGGTAATCTGGTCTACGGCCTCGTAGGTCAACGTGCCACTCTTGGACACGATGCCAATCCGGCCAGGATTGAAAATAAAACCGGGCATGATGCCCACCTTGGCCTCACCAGCCGTCATGACACCGGGGCAATTGGGACCGACCAACGTGCACCCTGGAAGCGCATCCAAGTGGGCCTTGACCTGAACCATGTCTGAAACGGGAATGCCCTCTGTGATGCATATGATGACCTTGATACCGGCATTGGCCGCTTCCAAAATGGCGTCCGCCGCGAAAGCCGGAGGGACAAACAGAATGCTGGTGTCCGCGCCCGCCTGTTTGACAGCATCCTCGACCGTATTGAACACCGGCCGATCCAAATGGCTCTGGCCGCCTTTCCCCGGGGTCACCCCACCCACCACGTTGGTGCCGTACTCAATCATTTGACTGGCATGGAAGGTGCCTTCGGATCCTGTGAAGCCTTGGACGATGATGCGGGAATCCTTGTTGACGAGAACGCTCATGGGAGGATGAATCAGGGGTCGTGGTGTGGTTTCGCACGAAAGTGCGGCGCAAAAGTAACGCGGCAAAAGGCACCATCGAATAGGGCTTCGGGCTAATTTGCCCCCATGCCTGCCCACCCCCTCGATGGCACGACCATTTGCGCCCTGTCCACCCCCCACGGACGCGGGGGTGTGGCCATGGTGAGGGTCAGTGGTCCCGATGCCTGGTCGATTGTCGACGGCTTGTGTAATGGCGGGCTTTCGGCATGTAAACCCGGCCGCGCTGCCCTGAGGAACATCACCGATGGGGACCGCCCCCTAGACGAAGCCCTGCTTCTGCCTTTCCGGGGGCCACACAGCTTCACAGGAGAAGACGTGGTCGAATGCCACATTCACGGCAGCCCATTCATCGCAAAGCGCTTGATGGAGTGTCTCATCGATGCGGGTTGCAGGTCCGCCTTGCCCGGCGAATTCACCCAGCGCGCTTTCCTCTTAGGCAAGCGCGATCTCGCCCAATCGGAGGCCATCGGCGACCTCATCGATGCAGACCACGAAGGCGCACATCGTCTGGCATTGCAACAACTGGGGGGCGATTTCAGCCGAGAAATCCAGGGTTTTCGCGAGGCATTGATCGAGTACGCCGCGCTGATGGAGCTCGAACTCGACTTCGGCGAGGAAGATGTCGAATTTGCCGACCGGAACGGGTACCGCAACCATGTCCGTGAACTTCTGGGCAGAATCGACGACCTCCTCAGCGGCTTCAGCACCGGACGCGCCATCGCCGAGGGGGTTCCAGTCGCCATCCTCGGTGCACCCAATCGCGGAAAATCCACCCTGCTGAACGCCCTCCTGCGCGAGGAGCGCGCCATCGTCTCCGATACGCCGGGCACCACCCGAGACACCTTAGAGGAGGTCCTCACTCTGGGCGGAATCCGATTCCGATTCATTGATACAGCAGGATTGAGAGACACGACAGACGACATCGAAGCGGAAGGCATACGCCGGGCTTGGGCCAAAGCTGCCTCTGCCCGTTTTGTGCTCTACCTCCTCGATGCCCGTGACCTGCAGAACGAGACCGGTCTTACCGATGCAGAGTCGGAAGTGGAGGATGCCATAAATCGCCTGAATATGGCCGCTGGAGAGATCGGAGAACCTCCTGGTGTGGTGATCACCCTGATCAACAAAACTGACCTGGCGCCCGCGCCAAAAGGCTGGTGCCCCACGGGTGCCGATCACGTTCTCCCCATCAGCGCCGAAGAGCGAATCGGTCTCGAAGCCATTGAGCAACGGTTGGGACGGGACTTCCGGAGTGCCCTTGCCGAAGACCGCATCCTCATCACCAACCTGCGACATCGCGAAGCCCTGCAGCGCACCCGTGAATCCCTGCAGCGCGCGCTGGACGGACTGGACGCCGGCCTCAGTGGCGACCTTTTGGCCGTCGACCACCGCGAAGCCTTGGAGCAGCTGGGTCGGATTACTGGGGCCATTACACCCGACGACCTGCTCGACCACATCTTCGGCAACTTCTGCATCGGCAAGTGAACCCCGGTCACTGTTGGCCGGTTCTTGAAGTATGCTTTGGCTTCGCTCCCTAATCGGTACCGCATTGCTCGCCGGTGCCTGTTCCCCCTCACTGACATCATCAAACGATCCCATGACCTTGGACTTTGGCAAAGGCACTGTGCGCAGTTGGAGGGCCCTGAATGACGGCGTGATGGGGGGGCGTTCCATCGGTGTTGTGGACTATGGTCGCAAGACCATGACGTGGGCGGGAGCGGTGTCCCTTGAAAACAACGGAGGATTCAGCTCCGTTCGATCCGAATGGAATGAACAGGATTTGTCCGCTTTTGGGTCGGTGACCCTGCTGTGCAGGACCACCACTGGGGAGGCCGACACCTTCACCCTCACGATGGAAACCTCACAACAGTGGTGGATGCCCTACTGGAAGGCCAACTTCACTGCTGATTCTGAATGGCAAGAAGTCACCTTAGACTTTGCCGTTCTGAAAAAGAGCAGCGCGATGACGGGCGAGCTCCCCAAGTTTTGGGCGTGGGGGGACCTCTCCGACATCCTGCGCATCGGGTTCATGAAGTACGACGGCACGGCCGGCGAATTTGGTCTCGAAGTCGACTGGATGCGCTTCAATCCCAACCCCTAAAACCGATGGTCAGCTGAATGGAGCGGCCGTCGGCTGGAAGAATACCCGGCCCGGGATAGGCAGCCGCGCGCCGAGTGAAATACCGCGCGTCCGTCAGGTTGTTCACGGAAAGTCGCAAGTCCCAACCGGCACCACCACGCCAGTCAATGCCCAAGTCAAAGACCGCAAAGGCTGGGATTTCGCCATGAATGGCGTTTGAGGTCCACACGGCATTGGTCGCCTCCGTGAATTGTGCACCGACAGCATGACCTCCGATGTCCATGCCCCATTTCCGAAATGAGAAATCCAAGGCACCGCGCAAGATGAAATCCGGAACAAGCTCCACCTCCTTGTCTCGAAATGCGCTCTCTTCGCTTGCGATATAGCGGCTTGTCATCACCGACCCTGTGAAGAGCCCTTCCAGCTTTGTCCCCCGTTTGACATCCTCAAAAATGGTGCCCCCCACTGTGGCTTCCACCCCTCGGGTTCGGGCGTCGGCAATGTTGGTGCGAAGCAGAACCACCCGCTGGATGATCACTGGGTCAGGGACCGTGGTCGCAAACAGACCAATGCGGTCTTCATAATTCAGTTGAAACAGACTGAAGTCGAACCGAAGTCCGTCGAGAAGCACACCGCGGAGCCCGATGTCCAGGTTTCGACCGCGTTCGTCGCGAATGTTGGGGTCCACCTGACTGCCAATGTTGCGGAGTTGAATGTCACTGAAATTGATGGCCCTGTAGTTCGACACCGCATTGCCGTAAAGCTCAATGCCCTTGAATTTCCTCGAAAACCCGATGCCTGGAAGGCCCACTGCACGGGTTCGCCGTTCGACTTGGGTGAAGACGGAGTCTTCCAAGACATTTCCAGCTCCATCAAGGATTTCCTCGCGGTATCGCCCATCTGCTCGGGTGTCGATCCATTCTAGCCGCAGCCCAGGGGTAAACACCCAGCCTGGAATTGGATTCCATGCCCCTTGTGCATGGAGGGCCAATTGCATGTTGGGGAACAGGTAGCGGCTCCCGTCACCAGCGTTGGGCACAACATAATCAAACACGGGGTCAGCGCCGGGAATGCCCTCACCCTGCATTGTCAAACCGCGCCCTTTCAGTGCTTGCGCCCCGAAGGTCATCGCATGGATGCCACCATGTGCGTTTTGCCAGCGTTTCACCGCACGCACATCTGCTCCCCCATGGCGGAAGGTGCCCGAAATCAATTCGCGGAATGAGCCCGGATCTACGCGATTTGGGAACCCCAAAAACCCGAGGGATTTCCGCTCTGCCTGTAACCAATGAAAACGACCGTTCCACTGCCATGCCTCGTTGCGCTGGGGCCGATTCTGAATGCGAAGGGCCGCCGAACGGTGGTTCACCCGAAAATGATTGCGGTCCCGAAAAGACACTCTGGCCTCTGAGGCAAAGTCGGCATCGGTTAAGCCTCCTGGCTGTTGCTCAATCCGATCCATCCACGCCACATCGGCATCCCAAGACCAAGCCACGCCAATGGCTCCCCCACCGCGGACAATTCCCGTGGTCGTATTGAAGCCGGTGTTGGGTCTCCAACCCTGGCCAGATTTGTGCTCTACTGCCCCATAGACGTGTCGATTGCCCTCTGGATTCTGCCAACCCACCTCTGTGAAGGCATGCCCAAATCCCTGAGCCGCACTGTCCCCTTCCACCTTGCCCGGGTATCGAATTCCAGACAAGACGGCGCCACACCAGAGTCCGGCATGCTCTCGCCCATCTCGCATCACAAAATCCAACATACCACCGAGTTGCGACCCATACTGCAGGGCACCGGCACCGCTGACCATCCGCACCTCCCGAACTGCCCGTGTGGGCGGGGTGTAATAAGCTTCAGGATAGCCCAAAGGGTCCGCGGCGATAGGCATTCCATTTTGCCGAACAGAAAGGTGAGATGAGCGACTTGGACTCAATCCACGAACACCAATGCCCAACTGAAGGCCCGCGGCATCGCTCTGCCAGATGTTCGCCCCGGGCACGGCAATCAGCAATTGTCTGTGGTGCTGAGCCGCCTGAACCGCGGGTGTTTCCGCCCATGCAAACGCCCGGCTCTTCATCCCAGTGTAAATCCCCTCTGCTCCGATGGATTGCATCCAACGCACAGCATCTGGTCGCGACTCAACAACCGGAGCCACAGACAAATCCCTCGCCATTTGTGGCAATGAGTCAGGGGGCTGAGTTTGGGACTGTCCAAACGCCGCCCCGAATAAGACCGAGCCTAGAGCCACCAGCGACCATTTCCTGCTGTTCAAAACCAACCTCACCATCCCGCTTTTGCTCTCAATTCAGGTTTCATCCTGCGATATTTACTCATGGTCACGACGCTGTCCATGGGCAACACCCAGTGTCGCGCTTGACCCGGACCATCCTCAACTTCAGTGAGGTCCACAAAGGGATCAATAAAAAGCTGAGAACGGC
>CACAUH010000024.1 GCA_902535565.1 uncultured Bacteroidota bacterium
CGGCCGATGGCCCGCTTGGCCATTCCGATCTGGTTGGGCAGTGTGCTTCATCTCGTCCTTTCCTGGGCTGATACGGCCATGCTTTCGGCTTGGTTGAGCGAAGCCGATGTGGCCCACTATCGCGCAGCGTTTCGCTTGGCAGCCCTTTTGACATTCACTCAGTTTGCAGTCAATGCACTGGGTGCTCCTACGTTTGGAGCATTGCATGCGGCAGGAGATAAAGACACCCTGAAAAAGGCGGTTCATCGGATTGGATGGATGAACACAGCAGTTGCCATTCCAGGGCTCCTTTTCTTGCTTTTGGTTGGCCCTTGGGCCTTGTCTTTATGGGGCCCGTCTTTTGCTAGGGAAGAGGCGGTTACTGCACTGATACTGTTGGCCGGGGGCCAGGCATTGAATGCGTTGTCAGGGCCTGTGATGTATCTCCTCAACATGACGGGAGAAGAACGGGCCGGCCTGATCATTCTTGGCATTTCGGCGGTCACTCAGATTCTGGCGGGCCGAGCTTGGGTTCCTGAGCATGGCTTGATTGGTGCTGCCGCCTCTGCGGCTTTGGGGATGGCCGCTTGGAACTTGATTGGTGTGGTTTGGGTAAAGCGGCAACATGGCTTTTGGATGGTATCGTTGTGGAACGGATGGTGGCGTCGCGGTTGAATTTTTTCCTTATTGGTGCCCCAAAGGCGGGAACAACCTTGCTGCACGCTCGACTTTCTCGGCATCCAGAAGTCTATTTGAGTCCGCTCAAAGAGCCGAATTACTACGCAACAGACATCCGCCCTGAACAATTCTCGCAGGCGTTCAAGGCCAACCTTCCTCCAGACTTAAGTGGATATTTGGCGGACTTGCCTTTGAAGTCCAGACAGGTGAGTTTCGTCCAGGATAGCGCTCAGTACAGTGCACTTTTTGATGGTGCTGCGGACCAACACAGCATTGTAGGAGAGTGCAGCACGAGTTACTTGTGGTCGAAGTCGGCGGCCAAGAATGTGGCGAAATGTCACCCACAGGCGAAGATTTTGGTCGTATTGCGACACCCTGTTGAGCGTCTTCACTCACACTGGCTCATGGCGCGTAAGTATGGGTTTACCGAGCTTCCACTGTTGGAGGCCGTTGAGCGCGATTGCAGGCATCCCAATCCAGGGTGGGGCAGCAGCGAGTTGTTTGTCGAAGCTGGTTTGTACGCACCGGGTTTGAAGCGGTGGCTCGCTGCGTTTTCGAGTGGTCAGGTTCGGGTCTTGCTCACCGAGGAGTTGGATGATGCGGATACGTGGCGGAATCTCGCCAATTGGATGGGCATTGAGGGCCCCATTCCAGAGGTGGGAGCTGAAGCAGGAAATCCTGCAGGTCGAGCGCGATGGCAGCGGCTCAATGTATGGCTCACGAAAACAGGTCTGAAGTCCCGTTTGAGCCGTTTGGTGCCGGCCGAATACAAATCTGGATTGAACAAAGCATGGTACACCCAAGCGGGGTTGGATACGCTGACTGCGGTTGACCGGGCTGTGTTGATGAAGCACTTTGAAGCGGACATTCTCGCCACCCAAACACTTTTGGGTCGAGATCTGGGCCATTGGTTTGCTCCCAGCGACCATCGACACTTATGAAATCGTATATTCGCCGTCCGATTCAGCAGAGGGTCATTAGCTCAGCTGGTTCAGAGCGCTGCCTTGACAGGGCAGAGGTCACTGGTTCGAGTCCAGTATGACCCACCACAAACCCGGACCTAAAATGGTCCGGGTTTTTTTAGCAGGCACGCCCTCAATTCCGCAATGAAAGCGAGGCATTGGAATGAAAGAAAATCATCTGTTGGTGTGATGTTCGAATCCGCTGATGAGGTGGACCTTTGCGCGTACAATTTCACGAGCATGTCTCTTCAACGCGTTTCCCTTCTATGCCTTTCCTTCCTCTGTTTGGTTCTGACCTCAGGTTGCTTGCAACAGCCTGAGAAACGCACAAAACCGACAATCATATGTACAACCGGAATGGTTGCTGACTTGGTGAATCAAATCGTGGGGTCGTCGGCTGAGGTCGAATACATCATCCCGGCGGGTCTCGATCCTCACACGTACAAGGCGACCCCCAAAAATGTCGCGGCCATCATGGACGCAGACATCGTGGTGTTCAGTGGAATCGGACTCGAGGCAAAAATGGAGGAGGTCCTGAAGAACTATGGAATGCAGGAAGGAAATGTGGTCTTTTCGCTCGGTGAGGGCCTGACCAATTCATCCTTGATTGCCCTAGAGCATGGAGATGAGGTGGACCCACACTTTTGGTTTGACATTGACTTGTGGTCTGCCGCGACGACCCATGCCGCGAAACGGCTGGCAATGGCCATGCCAAGTGAAAAAGAGCAGTTTTCCCAACGGGCAACAGGGTACATCGCGAAACTCTCCGAATTGAAGGAGTGGTCCAAAGGTGAATTGTCGAAGATCCCCGAAAATCAGCGTGTCTTGGTGACGGTGCATGACGCCTTCTCTTATTTCGGCCGAAGCTTCAATGTGGAAGTCAAAGGCCTTTTGGGTGTTTCCCCGGAAGTCGATGCTGGTGTTCAAGACGTTTCAGCCTTGGTTCAATTTCTTGTGGAACGGAAAATTCCAGCCGTGTTTGTCGAAGAATCCCTTCCCACCCGGACGATGCAGGCGGTGGTCAATGGATGTGCATCCTATGAGCATGAGGTTCGCATGGGCGAGTCGTTGTTCGCAGACAATGTCGGCGCGGATGAAACCCCACAATCGACGTATGTTGGAATGGTGAAGCACAACATCAATACCATCGTGAGCGCCCTGAAATGAAGATTGAAGGCCGTTGCATTGACATTCGAGACCTTTCGGTTTTCTACGGCAACACACGGGCCTTAACGGACATTTCAATCTCCCTTCCCGAGGCCAAGATCATCGGAATCATGGGCCCGAATGGAAGTGGCAAGACCACCCTTCTCAAGTGCATGACCGGCTTGCTGGCTCCAGACAGGGGCGACGTTTTGTTGGAGGGGGTTCCGGTGGGTCAACAGCGCTTTCGCCTGAGCTACATTCCCCAGAAGGAGAACATAGACTGGGACTTTCCGCTCTCAGTGAGGGACTTGGTCGAGATGGCCATGTACGCCAAGCGCCGCTGGTATCAGAAGTTGTCGGCGGAGCAGTTGCAACGCGTGAGCAGTGCGCTAGAGGCCATGGAGCTGGAAGGGTTGCAGGACCGGCAAATCGGCGAGTTGTCAGGAGGGCAGCAGCAGCGGGCCTTCATGGCGCGGGCATTGGCGTCTGATGCTGACGTCTTGGTTTTGGACGAACCCTTTACCGGCATTGACGCCAAGGCGACCGATGGGTTGATTCAGATTTTCCAGTCTTTGCGAGATGCCGGCAAAACCGTGATTCTTGTCCATCATGATTTGGCCAATGCTGGGTCATTCCTAGATCACGTTGTTCTCCTCAAGGGAAGCTTGCTGGCGCAAGGCCCTCCAGAGGAAGTGCTCACGTCGGAAGTGCTGGTCCAAGCATATGGTGTGTCCTTTCACATGCCCTTTGGCGCCGATTCGCATTCTGGAGGAGGAAGCCCATCATCGTCATGACGTTGTTTTCCGATCCCGTTTTTTTCGTTGTGCTGATTGGCGTGGTGATGGTGAGCATAGCAGCGTCTGCGGTGGGCTGCCTCTTGTACGTTCAGCGGAATTCTCTTCTGGGAGAGACCATGGCACATGGTTGTTTGCCAGGAATTTATGCGGCCTTCCTGTTGGGGGGGACGAGAAATTTGGGCTGGCTGGCCCTCGGGGCCACCCTAAGTGGTCTGGTCAGCTCTTTGCTTGTGGACGCCATCGTGGCCCGCACCCGAATTCACCATGATGCCGCCATGGCCATTGTCTTGAGTTGGATGTTCGGCACTGGGGTGGTGCTTCTCAGCTTCATCCAGCAGGCCAACCTGCCCAATCAAAATGGGCTTGAGGATTTGTTTTTTGGCAATGCAGCCGCCATGAGCTGGGATGACGTGCGGATCATCGCAGCGGTCAGCGCGGTGGTCGGTGTTCTGATGGCGGTTAATTTCAGGAGACTCAAGGTCTACCTTTTTGATGTGGAATATGCTCAAATACAGGGGGTTAAGATTACTTGGGTTCGGGCGTTGTTGTCGTCTCTTGTGGCCATGTCGGTGGCCATTGGCATTCAAACGGCCGGTGCCATTTTGATGGCGTCCCTGCTCGTGGCCCCTGCAGCAACCGCGCGGCAGTGGACAAGTCGCTTGCTTCCAATGGTCTGTGTGGCCCTTGCGGTTGGCGTGTTGGGGGGCACGCTGGGGACGGTGTTGTCTTGCGCCTCACCCAACATGCCCACGGGCCCTTGGGTTGTCATTTCAATGACCCTGTTGTTTGCGATGTCCGTCGCGTTGCAATGGGTTTCCAGGCGCTTTGAATCGAGTCAGAAGGAATGATTGCGCTTTACATCATCGCCGTTGCAAGTTTGGTGGCCATCAACGGCGCCATTCTCGGCTCTTTCATGATGCTGAGGCGAATGTCCATGATGTGTGATGCCATTGTTCACGCGGTTCTTCCGGGACTGGTCATTGCCTATCTCTTCACAGCCACCAGAGGTTCATTTGCCATGGTGCTGGGCGCAATTGCAAGTGGCGTTCTGGCGACCGTGATCATCGAGTGGGTTCACGCCAAGTTTCGCGTGTCTGCTGACGCAGCCATCGGGTTGACCTTCACCACCTTGTTTTCTCTGGGGATCATCCTGATTGCCAAGTTTGCCGGCCGCGTCAACCTGGATCAGGATTGCGTCCTGTTCGGCGAGCTTGCTTACGTTCCGCTTGACCTTTGGATTACAGAATCTGGAAGGAACATGGGGCCCAGGTCACTCTGGTCTGTGGGTGCGCTCACTGTGGCCGTTTTCGCCTTTGTCAGGGTGGGTGCGAGGCAGTTGGTCAGCTCGACATTCGATCCGGATTTTGCCCGGCATCAAGGCATCTCTGTTCGTCTCTGGCACTATTTGCTCATGTTCATGGTGTCCCTGTTTACCATTGCGTCGTTTCATGCGGTCGGCGCGGTGATGGTAATGGGGTTTTTCATTCTTCCCTCTGCGACAGCCTATCTCCTCGTCAGAAGTGTAAGGGCCTTGGTTCTCCTGGCCTGTTTTGTCGGTGTGTTGAGTGTGTGTGTGGGATTTCTTTTTGCACAGTGGAACAACGTCTCCATTGCGGGGTCGATCATCTTTGTCAATGGAATCGTGTTTGCCCTGGCGGCGTGGGTTCATCAAGCGAGACGGCCCACGAGAATTCTAGAAAACACCTGAGCTGTCCTGGCTCACTTTCCAAGCTTAGTCGGCAATCCAAGGTTCGGGGTCGAGAGGCGCGCTTCCATTTGCATCCCATATTTCAAGGTGTGCCCTGGGCCCTTCGCCAAGGTCGATGACAGTGCCGATCGCTTCTCCGGTCCTCACGTCCTCTCCGGACGCTACGCGGACGCCTCCCAAGTTGGCGTATACGGAGCGATGCGACCCATGGTCCAGCATCACCACCATTCCGCCACCAGGGATGGTGATCACGTTGGAGACCCTTCCGCTGAAAATGGCGAATACGGTCCCGCCTTTGGAAGTGGCGATGTCGATGCCCCGCCGCTCGATGCGAATTCCAGGGAGACTTGGGTGCGGGTGTGTACCAAATCGTCCCACGACAACCCCTTGCGATACAGGCCAAGGCAAACGGCCCTTGTTGGCGGTGAACTCCGCACCAATAACCTTCCCCTCTGGGGTGGCGGCGAACCCCGAGCTGCTTCGTTCTGCAGCCCTCTTGGCTTCGGCCATGATGCGTTCGATGGCCTTTCCTAATTCGGCGCGGCGGGCCTGTTCCACAGCCAACTGATCACGCAATTCGCGCTCCCTGGATTGAAAGTCAGACACCATAGACTCCATTTTATGTGCAGCCTGTCTCGCCTCATCCCTTTGGGATTTAAGGTCGAGCTCGACATCCACCAGGTTCTGTCGCTCCCGGTTCAACGACTCCATTTCCCGGCGAAGGGATTCTGCAGTGTCGGTGATGTGTTCTGCCTGTGCCTTTCGGTTGCGTGCATACTCTTCCACCAGAACCCATCGGCGGAAGGCTTGGGCCATGTCCTCGGCATCCAACACGACACGCCACCATTGGTCGCGCCCACCAAATCTTGCAGCGATTCGAATCATCTCTGCGTACTCTGCCTTCAACTCGTTCAGTTGGTCATCTGCCTCTTGAACTCCGGATTTTCTTTTTCTGATCGCCCTTTCCGCCGCCTTTCTTTCTGCCTGAAGGTTGGTGAGGAGCTGTTGGCGCAGGCCCAACTGTTCCCGCAAAACCGCCCATTCTTGGGTGCTTCGGTCTCGGCTTTCTCTCGTGGCTTCGAGCAGGGACTTTGTGGCATTGATTCGATCAGCCAAGGCTTGACGTTCAGATTCGAGGCGTTTGCGTTCGTCCGTTTGTCCATACCCAATCGTACCGAGCCAAATCGACAGGATGAGGGTCAGGGTCAGCTGGGCCCAATTCACGCGGTCAAAGTCCATCTCTGAGCTCCATGTCTTGGGGAATCTCGAACGGCATTGGGTAGGGCCGCTCGTATTTCGCTCTTGAAATTTCCAGTCTGATTTTGTGTGTGGCTTCGGGAGACGAAATCGCGATGTCCGTCGTGTGGGGAATCCATCCACCTGCCTCGATTTCGAAGGAACCGTGTTTGATTTCGATGGACCGGCCCCAAAAAAGGTCGTCGAATCGTGTTTGGGTGAGTTGGTAATCCAGCCCATCAAACCAGTATCGCTTGACAAGCAATTCTTCGTCATCCGACCGGTTGAGCACCCGCTCCTGAACAGCTTCGGTTGCCTCCACCTTGAGGCTGTCGCCCGGCGAAATTGCCCGCTCTTTGACGCCCACTAGGCGTTTGACTCGCCGCTTGTATTTGCCTATGAGCAGGTGTTCGCGACCATCGACTTTGCTGATGTACTTGTTATCCTCATCAAACAACCCGATGCCCTGGCCCAGCAAAATGTGCTGAATCATATCGAAGTTGATTTCTGTTCCCAGCAGGCTGTCGATGGCCTCGAAGTTGCCGCGATATGCAAAACGGTTGCCAGGCACTTTGGAGTAAAACAGCACAGAGTCTGGCGTCAAGAGCAACCGCGCCGCCTCGACACCGAGGGCGGGTGTAATGCTCAACCAAAGTGCTGAATCGCACCGCATCCTTGCGTTGACTTTGAATGCATTTCGCTCTCCGTTGACATCCGCCTCCACTTGAAGGCGCATGGCGGCCCAATCGGGCTGAGCCAAGGTGGCCAAATGCTTCCTGATGATGCCTCCGGAACCCTCGGAACGAATGGGCTTGCCCTTCTCGATACGCCGCGTATTGGTGCATCCTGTGACCAGGATCGCAGCGAGGATCAAAGTGATGACGGCCCTCATTCTCCGTCAATCTTGCTTCGCAACCGGCTTTCGTCTCCACCGGCCTCGATTGCCTCGGCCCAACGCGTGTGCGCATCATCCATGCGGCCAAGTGCATTCAGGATGTCCCCGGCATGTTCCAGAACCGCAGCGCCTGGGGAGGCTCCACCGTGCGCAATGGCCAATTCAATCCATGTCAGTGCCTCTTTTGAGTTTCCTGAGACATGAAGCGCCCAAGCGTAGGTGTCTTCGAAATTGCCATTGCCAGGGGACAGGGCCACCACCTTGGCGGCCAATTCAACAGACCGCTCTGGCTTCGCGCCGCGTAAGGCGAGGTAGTATGCATAGTTGTTCAGCGCCAGGATGTTGTTTGGGTTGGCCTCCAGCGCCTGTTCGAACCAAGCATCTGATTCAGCGTGGTCGCCACGTTCGTGCGCAATCTGGGCCAAAGATGACAGCACGTCTGATTCGAATTCTGGACGGTCTACGATGAGGTTGCGCGCCATTTTCAGTTGGCGCTCTGCTCCGCGATCGTCTCCGGCTTCAAGTTTGGCCAATCCCCGGAAATAAGGGAAAACAGGGAGGTTCGGAAAGCGGACACCAGCCCGCCCCGAGAGTCCATCCACGGTCTCCCAGCGTTGCATATCAATGGCGAGTTGGCATGCTTCAAGCCAGCGCTCTGGAGAGTTAGGGTCAAGTGCAAGCCCCGCTTCCAGTGCAGACAGTGCGCCCTTCGAATCGCCTTCGATATCGCGGAGGGCCGCCAAGATATCGTGGGGCTCAGCCTCTTTGGGGTGCACCTCCATGAGGATTTCAATGAGCTCAGCAGCTTCGGAGCGGAGCGCAATCTGAATTTCTGCCAGTTCCACATACGCCCATGCGATGTCAGCCTTTTCTTCCAGGGGCACTGCATCAGAAGCAAAGGCTTTTCGGACGTAATCCCTAGCCGAATCGGTGTCTCCACGTCGGGTAAGAATGTGGGCCCACTCCAAGTGAAGCCGACCGTTTCCAGACCTTTCCATCGCACTTCTGATGGCCATTTCAGCTTCCTGTTCCCTTCCGAGGCTGGAGAGGATTCGAACCTTTTGCAAGGTGGCTTCTACCACGCTGGGGAAGTCCTGTTCCAATTTCGTCAGCGCATCGAGTCCAGATTCAATGTCGCCAAACCCCATGTGAAGGCGGTGGCGATCGAAATGCCATTCTGGGTCGGGCCCCAACTCGCGCTCCAAGGCATCGACCACTTCAAGGGCGCCGGTCAGGTCGCCCTGAGCTGTGCGCAAATCAAGGAGCGTTCGGGCGGAACGTTCGTCTTCAGGTTTGTTTTTTAGAATCCATTCCAAAGCGCGGTCGGCTTCATCGAAACGGCCGAGTTCGAGCGCGATTTCTGCCAATTCTTTCTGGTACCAAGGGTTTGCGCTTTCCAAGGCATTGGCCTTGAGTATGGCGGCATGGGCCGCGGGCCATTGTTCTGCCTGACGTTCCAGCCGGGCCAACTCGTAGTGAACGACTGCTTCATTCGGGTCGGCATCAAGACAGGAGAGCAGGGCGTCTTTGGCTCCGGCTTGGTCGCCTTTAAGTTTGGCCAATTGTGCCTTGTAAAAGGCATCGTGGAACGCCTTATCCACACCGCCCAATCCCGCTTCGGTCCTTTTGGACGCTCCACCGAGAACGGCACAACCACCCAGCACCAAGGCAAGAGCCCAGCACAATCCCGCAGGGGACATGGAGGAATGGGGCAGGTGTCCTGTCATTGGATTTCGCAATAATCGCCCACACTCAAGTCTCCTGGCTTCTGGATGAGCTTGGCGTGGTGACCAATCATGGCGCCTTGGAGGTGAACGCCGTCCAATGTGGAGTGTCCGCCGATGAGGCAGTCCTTGACAACAGACCGTTCCACCACCGTGTCCCCTCCAATGGTTACCCGAGGCCCCACCACAGAGTTCCGGATGATGGCGCCGGGAAGAATTTCGCAGGGGGGGAGGACAACGCTGTTCTCGACCGTGGCCCCTTCGTGAACCCGAGCATCGTCGCCCATGAACTCCAAGACGCGACCATTGGTTTCGACGGTCACCTTTCGGTTTCCGCAATCCATCCATGCAGATACCTCACCTGGAAGGAACCTTTGGCCCTGACTGGTCAGGGCCCTTAGCGCGTCGGGCAGCTGGTATTCGCCGCCCTTCATCACGTTTCCTTCAATGAGGTTCCCGATTTCACGGCGCAGTCCCGCGCCATCTTTGAAATGATAGATGCCAATCATCGCCAGGTCAGAAACGGGCTTTTCCGGCTTTTCTGCATACTCGCGGATCACGCCATCGGCATCCAAAACGACAACACCGAACTGCCTTGGGTCCTCGATGCGCTTGACGAACAGGTGGCCGTCGGCTTCTGGATCGAGCGCAAAACCTGCCCTGAAAAGGGTATCAGCAAAGGCAACAACGGTTTCGCCTTGGAGAAGGTCTTCTGCGCACCAGACAGCATGCGCAGTGCCAAGGGGCTCGTCTTGATGGCGGATGTGTCCAGTGGCTCCGAGGGAGTCTGCCAAGGCAAGCAGGTTGGATTCCACTTCCGGCCCAAAGTCACCAATGACAAAGGCGATGTTGTCGAAAGGCCGGGGCGTCATGGCGGCCAAGTCTTCGACGAGGCGCTGGACAATGGGCTTTCCCGCCACGTGCACGAGTGGCTTCGGAATGGTGAGCGTGTGCGGTCGAAGGCGGCTGCCCCGTCCGGCCATGGGGATGATGAGGTTCATGCTTTTCCGGTATGACCGAACCCGCCCGCACCGCGATCGGTGATGGCGAGATCGGAGGTTTGCTGGACGGGAATCCACTCCACCCGGGCGTAGGCTGCGACCACAAGTTGGGCAATGCGTTCTCCGGGTTCGAGCGTAAACGGTTCTTGGCCGTGGTGAATCAGGACAACCCCGATTTCACCGCGATAGTCGGCGTCGATTGTTCCCGGGCTGTTCAGCACGGTCAAGCCGTGCTTGTAGGCCAGACCGCTGCGCGGTCTGACTTGGGCTTCAAACCCTTCTGGTAACTCGATGTGAAGACCGGTGGGGACGAGCCTGCGTTCCCCAGGCTGAAGCACGACAGGGCTGTCGAGGCGCGCGCGCAAATCCAGTCCAGCACTTTGCGGCGTGGCGTACTCAGGCAGTGAATCTGCCCCGATGTTGGCCACGCGAACGCGGACCGTGTTGTTCAGGTTGTCGGCCATGCTCAGAATTCTGGCTTTCTCTTTCCGAGGAAGGCGGCGACCCCTTCTTTGAAGTCAGGATGATCGAAACAACGTCCGAACGCCTCGATTTCGACCTGGAACCCATCTGCTTGGCCACTTGCCTGCACGGCTTGGATTGCAGCGGCTTGGGCATTGGGACTGTTCTGTGTGAGGCGCTGGGCCATGTCCAATGCAACAGCCATGAGCGTTTCCCGTTCAACCACACGGCTGACCAGCCCCATGGACAGGGCTTCGTCTGCCTTGACCATGCGCGCACTCAGAATCAGGTCCATGGCCCTTCCGGTGCCAATGATGCGGGCCAGCCTCTGGGTTCCGCCGTAGCCGGGAATCAGCCCAAGCGTGACCTCCGGGAGCCCCATGCGCGCATTGTCTGAGGCCAGGCGAATTTGGCAGGCCAAAGCGAGCTCCAAGCCACCTCCAAGCGCAAAGCCACCAATGGCGGCAACAAAAGGCGTTCGGGACAATGCGATGGCATCAAATAGGGTGCGTTGTCCCTTTTCGGCAAGTGCACGGCCTTCTGCGCCATCAAAATTGGAAAACTCCTTGATGTCGGCACCGGCGACAAACGCCTTGTCTCCTGAACCGGTCAGCACGACACAGCGGACCTCGTCGCGTTGTTGCACTTCCTCGACCATTTGGCCGAGTTCGGAAATGAGGGCGCCATTGAGGGCGTTGAGTTGCTGGGGACGTTGCAGGGTCCACACGGCCACCTTGCCGTGCAGGGCCTCGGTGACGAGGGGGGTCTCAGACATGGAGCGAAATTAGTCAATCGAGCCCCCCCGTGCCGCCTGCAATCTGCGGGTCACAGCGTGCTGCGGCGATGACCATATGGACTCGGAGTCCGCGGATTCAACCACCCTTCCGCCGTCCATCACGATTGTGCGGTCACAGAGGTATCGAACCACCCCGAGGTCGTGGCTGATGAAGAGCAGGGCGAGGTTGCGCTCTGCTTGCAGTTTTACAAGGAGATTGAGCACTTGTGCCTGTACGCTGACGTCCAGAGCAGCAACGGCCTCGTCGCAAATCAAGAGTTTTGGTTTAGCCGCCAGGGCCCTTGCAATCACAATTCTTTGTCGCTGACCTCCAGAGAAACCGTCGGGGCGCTTGTCCATGGCGTCGGCCCCGAGGCCCACGGCTTCAAGAAGTTGCAAGGCCTCCTCCCGGGCTGCTTTTCGGTGGGTTCCCCATTGAATCAAGACCTCTTCAATTGCGGTTCCAATGCGCTTGGCGGGATTCAATGCAGCACGCGGGTCTTGGAAGACAAGTCCAGCGTGGTTTCGGATGTGTTGCAGGTCAGAAGCCCGGCCTTCTTGAACGTCTCGCCCGGCGAGTTCAACGGTACCTGAGTCCAAACCATGTAGACCAAGAATGGCCCGGATTAATGTGGTTTTCCCGCAACCGCTTCCCCCCACAATGCCGAGGCTTCCCCCTTCAGGGAGTTCCAACGAAACGTCTTGAATGGCAGGTTCTTTTTGCCCAGGGTAGGTCTTTGTTGCCCGTTGTACTGACAGAATGAGGGGGGTCGATTCTGGGGCGCACTGAATCTCTTTTGTCGCAACTGGGCGATGGTTTCCCTCTTTGAGGAAGGTGTCCATGACAGGGAGAGGCGTGGGCCGCCCAGTCCTTGGAATCCGGCATTCCAGCAGCCCCTTTGTATAGGGGTGACAGGGCTTGGACAACACGTTGGTTGTCGTCCCTTGTTCTACAACCTCGCCGTGATAGAGCACCGCCACACGGTCCGCGTGTTTCTCCACCACGTCCATGTCGTGTGTCACCAAAACCATGGCCAAACCCCGTTGCTTTTGCAAGTCGCGAAGGAGGGCCAAGAGGTCGGCACGAAGGGTGCTGTCCAGCGCAGTGGTGGGTTCGTCTGCCAAGAGGATGTCCGGGTCGTTGGCGAGGGCCATGGCGATGAGGACCCGTTGTTTTTGTCCGCCAGACAGCTCGTGGGGGAATGCGCAAATGGCCCGGTCGACATCTGGCATTTGGACCTCGTTCAGCAAGCTGTGGACCTTGACCTTTGCCGCTGCCGAGTCTTGGTCTGAATGTCGCTGGATGACACGCTGAATCTGGACACCACACCGCATCGTGGGGTCGAGGCTGGTCATGGGCTCTTGGAACACCATGGCGACACGGTCACCTCTGGGCACGGGCTTCAAGGCCCCATCCTTTGCAGACGACCAGCATTCCCCCAGCCCCTCAATTTTTCCTCGGGTCAACCGTCCTCCTTGAGGCAACATGTCCAAGGCCGCAAGACAACACAGGGTCTTTCCGGAACCGCTTTCACCAACCAAGGCAAGGCACTCTCCACGACAAACGGAAAGGTTGATTCCCGTGAGGATGGACCTGTCACCAATGTCCAGGCTGATATCCTCCCAACGGAGGACTGCGGCGGAAGTGTTAGAGGGTACCACGCAGGGCTTGCTCGCGTTCGATGGCCTCGAAGAGCGCCTTGAAGTTTCCTTTTCCGAAGCTCTGGGCCCCTTTGCGCTGGATGATCTCAAAAAACATCGTCGGCCTGTCGACCACGGGTTTTGTGAAGATCTGCAGGAGGTAGCCTTCATCGTCGCGGTCAATTAAGATGCCGAGGTCGCGGAGCGGAGCGAGGTCTTCGTCGATCTCTCCCACCCGGTCGAGTACCGTTTCGTAATAGGTGGCCGGTACCTTGAGGAATTCGATCCCCCTCCGTTGAAGCGCCGTTACGGTGTCGATGATGTTGTCCGTTGCGACGGCAACATGCTGCACACCGGCCCCTTGGTAGAAGTCGATGTACTCTTCGATTTGAGACTTTTTTCGGCCTTCGGCTGGCTCGTTAATGGGGAACTTGATTCTCCCGTTGCCGTTGCTCATCACCTTGGACATCAATGCCGTGTACTCGGTGGAAATGTCGTTGTCATCGAAGGAAATCAACTGGGCGAAGCCCATGACCTTGGCATAGAACTCGCACCAGGTGTTCATTTCGCCCCACCCCACATTGCCCACCATGTGGTCGATGTATTTCAGACCGACGGGCTTTGATTTGCCTGCGGGAGTCCAGGGCTGATAACCGGGAAGGAATACCCCGCCATAGGCCTTCCTTTCCACAAAAATGTGTACCGTATCGCCATAGGTTTCAATGGCACTGAGCACCACCTTGCCGTCACTGTCTTCCCGGGTTTCTGGAGCGAAGGCGCTCACGGCCCCGCGGGAGGTCGTTTCTCTCCAGCTTTTCTCAGCATCATCTACCCAGAGGGCCACCGCTTTCACACCATCCCCGTGACGGTTGAGGTGTTCGTTCAATGGACCATCTGCCACAAGTGGCGTTGTCAGCACAAGGGTGATTTTGTCTTGACGCAACACGTAGCTTACGCTGTCTGTGTCCCCAGTTTCAAGCCCTTTGAACGCCAAGGGTTGATAGCCCCAAGCGTGCATATAGTAATAGGCGCTCTGTTTGGCGTTGCCTACAATCAGTTCCACATGGTCGGTGCCAAGAAGGGGCAGAAAGTCGTCTGCTTCGGGGACGACAATCTCGGGTTGGGGGGGCGTTTGATCCGGGGTCATTGCAGGGGTCAGTCGATTTTTTTCGGGGTGTATCCGAGCCAGCTGGTGTGGTAGCCTCCGTCTTCAATGTCGAGGGCCTGTTGGGTCAATCGCAATGGCCGGAAGGTGTCCACCATCACCGCCAGTTCGGCGGTGCCCGTCTTGCCGATCGAGCCTTCGTATGTCCCTGGGTGAGGGCCGTGTGGAATGCCTCCTGGGTGAAGGGTGAGGTCACCACGAGAAATTCCCTTGCGGCTCATGAAGTTGCCTTCGACGTAATACAGCACCTCGTCGGAGTCTATGTTGCTGTGGTTGTAAGGGGCAGGGATGGACTTGGGGTGGTAGTCGTACAACCGGGGACAGAAACTGCAAATGACAAAGGCGTCTGTTTCGAAGGTCTGGTGAACGGGTGGGGGTTGGTGCACCCTGCCCGTGATGGGCTCGAAATCGTGTATGGAGAAGGCATACGGGAAATGATACCCGTCCCATCCGACTACGTCAAAGGGGTGTCGCGCATAGGTTGCCGTGTGAATCATGCCTTCCTTTCGAATGTCGATGGGGAAGGCACCTTCGCGATCCACTGCGTCTGCATGTTCGGGAACGCGAAAGTCACGTTCGCAAAATGGGCTGTGCTCCAGCAGTTGACCGAAGTGGTTGCGATAGCGCTTTGGGGTGACAATGGGGTGGGCGCTTTCCACGACCAGCCAGCGCTGGTCCATCTCAGACTTAGGGGCCCAGCGGTGAATGACACCCCGAGGAATGACCAGGTAGTCCCCGGGTTTGTAGGCAAGAGGGCCAAACAGGGTTTCGAGCACGCCTTCACCATCGTGGATGAAGACCACCTCGTCAGAATCCGCATTCTTGTAGAACCGGTCCTCCGGGTCTTGTTCCGTTGGACGGGCCACCGAAATCGTACAATCGGAGTTGAAAAGGAGGGGCACCCTCGCGGAAAGCGAATGCCCTGAGGAGGGCGCTTCGAAACCAGGAAGGCGCCTTGAGGTCAGGTTTTCTCGAACGCCCTCCACTGGCCGCATATCGATAGGCGCTGCCACGGACTCGACCATGGTGGGTGGGTGGAGGTGATACAGCAGAGAGCTCATGCCCACGAAGCCAATTGTGCCGAACAGCTGTTCGTGGTGGAGCGTGCCGTCGGCCTTTTGGAATTGTGTGTGGCGCTTGTGCGGTACCTCCCCGCGCGACTGGTAGAAGGGCATGGACGCAAGGTAGCGAGGAACGGAGTCAGCCGCTGCCGCCAATGCGGGCATACCATGGCAGGGTGCCGTCTTCTCTTGGGGGGAACCGGAGCGGCACCTTGAATCCGACCGGCAGCACTTGGTCTGCCGACTTGCCCGTTCGCTGTATCAGAACCTTGAGTTTCACAGCCTCCAGGTCACTGATGCTGCGCAAAGACTCTCCCTCTTGAACCACATGCCAGTGCCTCACGCCCCGTCTTCTTTTGGGCTGCGTATAGAGTTTGCAATCCTGTTGAAGTACCGTGGACCCCTCTGCTCCATCGAGGTCGTTGTATTTGCGCAACTGCCAGACGGTCACCTGAAACTTCTGCGCCAAACTCTGCAGACTTTCGCCTTTCAACCCCTGAATCCAAGCCACGTCGTTTTGAGAAAACCCGCTGGCGCGGGACCCGGAAACCGCAATGGACCGGTCCGGCGTGTTGCCCTCGGCTGATGTCCCACCCTTCTGGTCCTGTTGCCCCACATGTTCGACCCCGGCCTGGCGCATCGCCATGACGTCCGTGTAGCCCTCAACCAAAATGGCCCGATCAGACTTGACAACGGCGTTTCGAGCCAAGTGGATACCATAAAGCGCCCTTGACTTGTTGTAAAGTGGGCTCTCAGGACTGTTGACGTATTTGGGGGCCTTTTTGTCCGTCTTCAGTGTGCGCCCACCAAAGCCGATGAACCGGCCTGTCACATCGCGTATGGGGAAAATCACCCGCCCCCGATAAAAGTCATAGAGGGTGCCGTCTTCGCGTTTCTTGCACAGCCCGCTGGACAAAAGCCACTTCTCCTGGTACCCGGCCTTCTTCGCCGCCTTGGCCAAAGCCCCTTCCTCCGACCAGGGAGAGTCTGGGCAGTATCCAATGGCAAAATCCGACAGCATGGCATCCCCGAAGCCGCGCTGACGCATGTAACCGAGACCAACACTCTTTCCCTCACCCGTCTCATTTAACTGCTCTGAGAACCACTTTTGGGCCCAAGTGGCCAGATTAGCAAGACTCTCGCGCTCGGTCTGCTCGGCCTGTTCCTCCGCAGTCAGCTCGCGCTCTTGAATTTCAATCCCGTATTTGCTCGCAAGCCATCTCAGCGCTTCTGGATAAGACAACTTTTCATGTTCCATGAGGAACGTGATTGCACTGCCGCCTTTTCCAGAGCTGAAATCCTTGAAAATCCCTTTGCCAGGCACCACATAAAACGACGGTGTCTTCTCGTTTGTGAAAGGACTCAATCCGCGCATGCTCGTCCCGCTTTTTTTAAGCTGAACGAATTCCCCGACCACCTCTTCGATGACGGTGGCCTGCATAATGGCGTCGACGGTGTCCTTCGGAATCATGCGGGCGAAAAGCGGAAAGGAAAGGTAGGGATTGAGATTGGTCCCCGCACCTCACCAAAAACTGACATGTAATCAGTCCGCAATGAGTTTGAAACCCTTGCCGTGCACATTCAAAATCTCGACCCGTGCATCCTCTTTCAAGTGCTTGCGGAGCTTGGCAATGTAGACGTCCATACTCCGTCCATTAAAGTAATTGGCGTCTCCCCAAATCGCGTTGAGGGCATACTCTCTCTCTAAAAGGGCATTCTTGGCCTTAACCAAAAGGAAAAGCAATTCGTTCTCTTTGGTAGTCAACCTCTGCGCCTCCTGGCCGTTGCGGAGCTCCTGGCGATTGTAGTCGTAGGTGTACAGGCCAATGTTCATCTCACCCACTTCATCCTCAGTGTCGGGAAGGGCGGCGGAGCGGCGGAGGATGGCCTCGATGCGCGCCTCCAGTTCATCCATTGAAAATGGCTTGGTCATGTAGTCATCCGCACCAACCTTAAAGCCCTGCAAAGTATCCTCACGCTGGCTTTTGGCTGTGAGAAACAGGATGGGCACGTGGCGATTCAGGGCTCGAATCTCCTCTGCCGCCTGAAAACCGTCTTTTACTGGCATCATGACGTCCAGAATGACAAAGTCGTAGGACCCAACGCGGAAATTCCGAACGCCTTCGGCGCCGTCCTGCGCCCACGTCGCGTTGTATCCCTTTCGGGTCAGAAAATCAGAGAGGAGTTTGCCGAGGTTCGGATCGTCCTCACACAGCAGGATGTCGAGTTGTTGTTTCATGAATTCGTCGATTGGGGAAAAACGAGAGTAAACGTGCTGCCCTCTCCAGGTACACTCACAACGTCAATTCGGGCTCCATGTTGCTGCATGACAGCATGGACATAACTCAAACCAAGGCCAAAACCCTTGACATCGTGAACGTTTCCTGTGGGCACGCGATAGAGCTTGTCAAAAACCTTGCCAAGGTGTTCCCGGGCGATTCCGATGCCATTGTCGGTGAATTCCGCACGCAATTCCCCTGGCTCATTCCAGGTCTGAACAGTCAAACGCGGAGACGATCCTCCGTATTTGATGGCATTGTCAACCAAATTGAAAACGACATTCATCAAATGGGTCTTGTCCCCGTCAATCAAAGGGTCCGTTGCCGCAAGCTTGGACGCGGTGGAACCTCCCTGTTTTTTAATGTGGATGGCATGGTTCCGAAGCACGTCCTTAATCAGGTCATGGAAATTGACCCGCTGCCTGAAAAGCTCCAACTCTCCTTGATCGAGCATGGCGGCCCGCAATACATTCTCAACGAGTTGACCGAGCCGCTTGTTCTCCGACCGGATGAGACCTACGTAATACCGAACGTTGTCCTCATCCGAAGCCATGACAGGGTCAAGTAAGGCCTCACCAGCAAGGCCAATTGTAGAAATCGGCGTCTTGAGCTCGTGGGTCATGTTGTTAATCAGGTCACCCTTGAGCCTGTTGAGCCGCTCCGCCTTGCGCAGGCCATTGGCCGCATAGAGGGTAAAAAAGACCAAGACCACCATCAACAAGAGGTTGGCCATCAACTCCACCCACATGTTGCTCGTCAGCCTGAGGTTTTTCCCAGGAA
>CACAUH010000025.1 GCA_902535565.1 uncultured Bacteroidota bacterium
AGACGGTGATGGGATCTGTGATTCGGATGAAATCACCGGCTGTACAGACGAATCAGCCTGCAACTTTGACCCCACTGCTACAGATGATGACGGCACTTGCTCATATGCAGGCCCGATTCTAGACTGCAACGGAGACTGCATAAACGACAGCGACGGGGATGGCATCTGCGACGAGGATGACAACGAATGCCCTGACTACAATGGAAACGGCATCTGCGACAACCTCGACATCTTTGGATGCACCTACCTAGACGCTTGCAATTATGACGCAAGTGCCACCGCAGACAATGGCACGTGCACCTATGCTGCAAGCGGATTCAATTGCGATGGAACCAGCATCGACGGGTCCAGCTTATTCGCGGGTTGCACCTATCCTCAAGCCCTGAACTACAGCGGCGCGGCCAACGTGGATGATGGAAGCTGTGTCTTCGTCGGCATCCTTAACGAAGTTGGACCCTGTCTTTTCGATGTGTCAAGCGACGGCATCGTGAACACACCTGACCTCCTGATTTTCCTACAATATTGGGAATCCACTTGCGAGTGATTACCCCAAGAACCAAACCCCTATAGAAAGCCGCACCCTCCGAAGTGCGGCTTTCTTTTTGAATTGCGTCAAGTGGCAAACCCAATAGATTTGGGCACCCATATAATTGAAACGGGGAAGAAGTGGCGCTGCGGAGCACGGGAAACGGGGCCCGCCCGGAACCGACTTCATACAAAGCCACTCGCAAATATCAAGTCCTATTGCTGGGCCGACGCAGCTTCCTCGCGGGCGAGGATTTCGCCGATTTGTTCAGCACCCACCTGCTTGGCGATGATTCGCTTATCGCGATCCAACAAGAACATCTTCGGGGTCGCATAAACATCAAACGTGGTTCTGAAATTGAGACTCTGCAACGTGGTAACACCTGATACAATCAGAGCAGTGGCGCTGTCCGCCGCATTGATCTGCGGGTTGTCCGACACGTGAATCCAATCGTTCAGGTTTTTCTCGCGCACAAACTCCAACCAAGGCTCAGGTTCAAAGTCATTGCCGATGGCATAAATCTCAAGCCCCTTGTCATGCCACTCTTCATATAGGGCTTCGAGCTTGGGCATCTCTTTCTTGCAATGACCACACGTAGATTCCCAAATAGACACCAACGTGTACTTCGAATCGATATCATACAAACTCACCCAATTCTTCTGAGTGGTGTCGGGAAGAATGATGTTGGGAATCCGCTCTCCACATTGGCTGTATCGGAGATCCTCTGCGCGGTCAATCACCTTCTTAAGCTGTTCTTCACCAAGCCAGTCGGCTTTGCCCGTGGCATAATAATTGTCAACAAGATTGACAAAGGCCTTGTCCATGCACATCACCTGGCTCTTTTCTGCCGAGAACGTAAAGAAGTGAACCAAGTATTTGAACATATCCGGTTGCCCCTCAGCCCTCGCGATAAGCTTGTTCATTTCGATAACCGCGGTGTCCGGCAACTGGGGCATAATGCTGCCCCAATACTGCTCCAAAAGCGCATGCAGTGCTGGATCGCGAACAAGGCGGCCATCTTGGAAATCCACGCGGTCCCAAAACAATGTTCGGAAGCGATAGTATCGCCATAACTGCGGATTGGCAGCATCCACTGGGGCTTCGGGGACATCGGGCTCCCGAACCATGCGAATCATTTTCGCAAACAAAGTTTCCCCGTGCTCCTCTTCAATTCGCAACTGTTCAGCTTCTACCTGCAGGTTCAACACATTAAGGTCCTGCACGAGTTGCGCTCTGGCCGCTTCGCTTAGGGTGGTGTCTTGGGCCATGGTGTCAATAGGCAAACGCTTGTCCCGCATGTCTTGAATGAAACCGAGGTATTCATAAAAAAGCTGGGTGTCCAACCCCTTTTTGACCTTGACACTTCCGGGAAGATCAGCCACGTCCGCTTCAAGAGAAACGGCATCTCCAGTCACAATGAATTCCACAAACGCGTTTTCAGGAAGGACAAGCCCGTATTTCCCTCCTTTCTCTGCACTGGGCGAGACAAACGCGAAACCTCCCTTCTTATCTGCAATTGTGGTGTCCGCATAGTACATCTTGTTGCCATAGTAATTGGCGAGGTAGACAGTATCCCCTTCCGTGAGGCCCTCAATCTCAAAGGAGAGAAGTGGATCCTCTTGGGCATTGACAACTTCTGCAAATAGGGAAGTCAAAAGCACAGGCAGCAAGGCCTTGACAAACTGATGGCGGATGCATAAATCAATCATCGAATGGAGCAAAGGTGACTGCTAATTTAGCTCCCGGCCATGGCTCAGGATGTGAATAAAATTTACGATTGGGGAATTCTTGGATGCGGATGGCTAGGCTCAGCCTGGGGCAATCGCTGCCAAAGGGGTTCAAAAACAGCCTGGGGATCCGCTAGACGACCCGAGGCATTGGCGGAGCTCAAAGCAATTGGGATCACCCCCATTGCCTTTGACTCTAATGGGCAATTGCCCTCGGCATGGCCACCGTGTCAACGCCTGCTTGTGGCTTTGCCTCCCTCAGCTGGAACGGACGCATTCAAGTTGGCCGCAGAAATGTCGAAGGCGTCAAAATGGACGGTACTGATCAGCAGCTCCAGCGTCTATCCTGAGGAAGACGGCCTATACAATGAAGGAGATGCTGTGCGAAGAATCAGCCCTCACTCTGGCGCATGTATTCTGGACTTGGAAACCCTCTTTAACTCACAAAACACAACTATTCTCAGGGCAGGGGGACTGTTTGGACCCGGGCGACATCCAGGTGGCTTTCTGAGAAATCGTCCGTTGTCAAAGCCAACAGACCCAGTCAATGTCGTTCACCTTGACGATGTGCTTGGCGCAATTGAATACACCAGTCAAAACATCCTGCCAGGCGCATTCAACCTCGCTGCACCAGAATTGATTTCTCGCGCAGAATTTTACAGTGCTGCAGGTGCTATATCCCCTCCAAAACAAAGTAACACCAGAGCACAGGGGAGGAGAGTCCTGTCTGATCGAATCACAAAGCACGGTTATCGGTTTCTCTATCCCAATGCCGCGCGAGCTGCCTCCGAAATGGCCAAGTTCAATCCATGACCGTCCTTCACCATCCCTTCTTACTCCAGCGTTCAACTGGCAGAGACATTCACGGTGCATGGCACGTCCCTGAATCCGATGCGTGCGGTACAGTCCTCTTCCTTCACGGATACAAGGGCTACATGGACTGGGGAGCCTGGCGGCGCGTTGGCGATCAGTTTGCAGCGAGAGGGTGGAGGTTTCTGCGTATCAACTTCACACACAACGGGACCACCCCTGAACAGCCCTCGGAATTTGCTGACCTCGCTGCATTCGCAGCCAATACGTATTCAAAAGAACGCGACGAGGCGGTGGAGGTCCTCCGGGCACTTCGCTCACCGGGCTGCAATGCAGAGTCAAAACGGACGGCCAACCTGCCATTGTCCGTCATCGGGCACAGCCGAGGCGGCGGCATCGCCTGTTTGGCAGCTGCAGAAGCGGACCGGCTTTTCAACAGTCAAAACCTTCCTGGCGTGGACCACCTGGTTACTTGGGCCGCTGTGGCAGATTTCGAATCGCGTTTTCCCAAAGGGACGGAGTTGAAGGCCTGGAAAGCATCTGGCAAACGTGAAATCATCAACCACAGAACACGCCAACGACTTCACCATAACTGGTCCTTCTATAAAGACTTCATCACCCAACGTGATCAGCTCTTAATTGAAACGGCCGTAAAGAACTTCAAGGGCCGGATGCTCATCGCCCATAGCGAGGATGATGCTGCTGTATCCGTGAATCACGCGCTTCAACTCAACAGCTGGGCAGTACAATCAGAACTGTTTCTCATGCATGAATCGGGACACACCTTCGGGTCGTCAGAACCGTGGACCCAGCCTGGGTTGCCACAACCCCTCGAGGCCCTGACACAAGCGACCCTGCGCTTCCTATCGGAAGGCAGGGCCGCTCGACATTGAGTCTTTCCGTTGTTAACGGCGAATCACCAGCTTTCTGAGGTTCTGGTTTTCGTCGGTGCCTATCAGATAAACACCGTCGGGAAGGTCCAAGTGAACGTTCTGCTGCCCAGCATCGAGGGCTTCGCTCAACACCTCCCGGCCCATCAAATCGAGAACCACAAGCGTGGTTTGAGATTGCACACCGCTAAGTCGCAGCGTGCCATTGGTGGGGTTGGGGTGGAATTCAAATGACTGAGCCTGGGCCTCATCCACATCCACCAAGATGACGTCGCTTTCCGCCAAGGTAAATGAGTCGAGGTAGTACAAGCCCAACGTTTGGTTGTCACCCAAGGCATAGAAATTGATAGTACTGAAGTTTCCGTTGTACGCAGCCTGGAAAACCTCATCGCCATCAATCCACATCTTGAAGAGGCCCTGATCCAAATCGACCACATAACGCACATTAAACCACTCGTCATGGGGCACTGCAGTGGGCTCTGCCATTCCCCAAGGGCCATCTGCTGAGGCAGAGCCATCTGTATTGGCAAAGAAGTTGCACTGCCAACTGTCCGTTCCTGCTCCCGCCACATCGGTGCCTTGTACATTAAAGTAAGCGGAGTGCCCAGTGGGGATCAACATCTCCCAATCAAGGCTCCAATTGCCCTCAGTCTTCCCCACATTGAGCAGGATGTCCATGGGCCCACCCGCCAAATTTGCAGCCTCAATTTTCAATGAATTGATTCCCTCGTGCGCAATGGAGTCATTGACCTGAGAATCCCATTCGCTGCCTTCCGCACCGCCTGGCCACACATCAAAAAGTTCGCTTTCCACGCAGATAAAATCACCAGCGGTGTAATCTTCAAAGCCTTCCTCATATTGAGCAAAGGCCCCTGTGCCTGCAAAGCAGGCAGCAAAGAGTAGAAGTTTCTTCATGTCTTGTTTTGATTTGCGGAAAAATACAGGACCTGCAAACACCACCCAATTCACATGGAAGGAGAAGGCAACATCCGAAAGTTGAAAGGCCAGCTGAATGAGGAACAACAGGTGACATACCAGTGGCACCACTCCAACATTTTGGATGCGCTCCCGCCTGTCGACATGGCCTCTTGGATTGGAAAGAAATTGCGCATCGAATCGACCGGAGCCATCCATTGCACCGTCACTGGAAAACGCATTCGAAAGACCTATGGCGACGGCATGTCATTTGACGCCTTTCAAAATTCCCCGCTCGCAGTAGAAAGCATCATTCATCCGGAACTCAGTCGCATTCATGAAGGCATTCCTCTCCGAGACAAGGAATGGGAAGAGAAGCACCACAACCAACCGCACATCGTCTACCTGAGCTACACGAGTGGCATCAAGGTCGGCGTCACTCGAGACAACAATGTTCCCTACCGGTGGATCGACCAAGGCGCCTCAGGCGCGACCATTCTGGCCAAGACACCATACAGGCAGCTTGCCGGTCTTATCGAAGTGGCGTTAAAAGACCACTTCGCAGACAAAACCCAATGGAGAAAAATGCTGACCTCCGGCAATCCGGCAAGGGATGTTGTGGCCACATCCCTTCTCGACGCAAAAAACACCGCGTATGAATCCTGCCCACCAGAATTTGAGCCTTTCCTAGACGAAGGAGAGGAGGTGTTTCACCTCGACTATCCCGGCATCGCCTTCCCTGAAAAAGTGGCCTCCATTTCCTTAACCAAAACCCCAGTCGTCCATGGAGAGCTCGAGGCCATCAAGGGGCAATACCTCCTGTTCAGTGGCGGCTCAGTCTTCAACGTTCGACGGCACTCGGGCCATCAGGTGCGGTGGTCAATTTCCTGAAAATCAATTCAACGAAGGGTCCGTTGGCCACGATGTGACCCGCTCATAACCTCCGCCTTTCGACGACAGCATCGAACCCCACAGCTTCTCAGGCTTCGGATTCATTACCGTTTCCAACTTCTTCGGAAGGGCCAAATCATGGACATACCAACTGCGCTGGCTCATCTCACCATCCAACTGACCCGCCCCCCAACCAGAATAACCCGCAAAAAAGCGGACATCCCCTTGTCGAGCTCCGCCATCCTCCAAGGCCAATACAAGGTCTTCATATTCGCCCCCCAACCAAAGCCCGGGAAGCAAAGGGATTGACCCTTTCACCCTTTCTCCAAGGCGATGGAGAAAAAACAAACTGTCTTCATGAATCGGCCCACCCCGGTGGACCTCATGGTCAATGGACAACCGTTCCGCACCGGACAGGAGGGAGTTGAGATTTCGACCCATCCCATTGTTCAACACAAAACCCAAGGACCCCTTTTCATCGTGATCACATAGAAACACGACCTTTCTCCCAAACCAAGGGTCATTCAAGAAGGGTTCCGACAGCAGGAATTGCCCCGGTTTCGGGCGAACATCTGCTGGCGGCATAAAATCCATAACGCAATTTCCCAATTTTGAACCCGATGACCACACACTTTGCCAATTTCCTTTTAGGCAATGTCCGCGAACTAACCCCCAAGCGGATGAAAGCATGGCTTTGCATTCTGGGAATGTGTTTCACAGGGGACGGACAAGCGCAATCCGAACCGATTGGCGAGACCCCAACTTGGGCAGAGACCATTGTCGCATTCGAGCAGCTACACCAGGCACATCCGAACCGCACCCGACTTGAAATGTTCGGCCATTCCGATGTGGGTCGCCCCTTGCACCTCTTCGTCATGGGACCACAAGATGCACCGCTCAAAATCCTCGTCAACAATGCAATCCATCCCGGTGAACCCTGTGGCGTTAACGCCTGCATCCAATGGGCGGACCAGCTCCTAAACGCGCCCGAGCTGCCCGAAGGGGTCTCCATCGCCATTGTGCCGATGTACAATATCGGGGGAGGCCTTCGACGCAATTGCTGTACAAGGGCGAACCAAAATGGCCCCGAGCAATATGGATTCCGTGGGAATGCGCGCAACCTAGACCTCAACCGGGACTTCATCAAATGCGACAGCCGTAACGCACTGGCATTCAACGCCATGTTTACGTCATTTGACCCCGACCTCTTCGTGGACACCCACACAACCAATGGTGCTGATTACCAAGCCACAATGACGCTCATTTCAACACAGCACAACAAATTGGGTGGTCCCTTAGGAGCATGGCTCGAAGACACGTTGCTGCCCGAGCTATACGAGGGAATGGGAACCCACGGTAGCGAGATGTGCCCCTATGTCTACAGCGTCGGCTCCACGCCCGACGAAGGAATCCAAGACTTCTTGGAAACGCCCAGATTTTCGACAGGCTATGCAGCACTGCATCACACCATCGGGTTCACAACAGAGGCCCACATGCTCAAACCCTTTGACGAGAGGGTAGAAGCCACCCTTCACTTCCTCAACGTGCTGCTGGAATCAGGCACGCGCCATGCAAAGCAGCTAAACCTGCTCCGCAATGCCCAAGACACGGCCTATCGCGGAAAACCCCAGCATCCCGTGAACTGGGCCCTCGACACAACCACAGTGGATTCTGTGCTGTTTAAGGGGTACGAAGCCCGGTATGAATGGAGTAACATCACCGAGTCAAAGCGATTGAAATACGACCGCAACTCGCCGTGGGAGCGGAACATTGCCCACTTCCACACGTTCAAGCCGACGCAAACAGCACCGCTCCCTGCCGCCTTCATTGTTCCCCAAGCTTGGCGACACGTGATCGAACGCCTGCAAGCCAATGGCGTGACGTGGACAACGGTTCCTGCAGACACCACATTGGAGGTCACGGTGACCCGCATTGGGGAGCACTCCGCCTCGTCACGTCCCTACGAAGGCCACCACCTGCGGACTGCAACAACCATAACCAATGGAACTGAACGCGTACAACTGTTTGCCGGAGACCTGATCATCCCATCGGACCAGCAGGGCGCCCGCTACCTGCACGAAACATTGAGTCCACAAGGTGTTGACTCTTTCTTCCGCTGGAATTTCTTTGACAGCGTCCTCCAACAAAAGGAGCACTTCTCTTCATACGTCTTTGAGGAAACTGCAGAACGCCTGCTCCAAGGGTCGAGCCGCCTTCAGTCGGAACTCGATTCCGCAAAAAATGCAGGGCCCATGACCTCCCGGGCACAGCTCGATTTCATCTACCAACGCTCACCGCACCACGAAGGCACGGCAGGAAGGTACCCCGTATACCACATCCCCGCCGGAAGCGAAATCCCATTCGATGAGTGACCTACTGAATCAATTCATCTCAGGCTACCACCAGGCGGTGCGCACACTCAGAAGAGAGGTGTTGGACGCCACACCAGGACAGTGGCGCTTGGCCGCAGACACCATTGCCAGACTCTACATTCCTCCCCGAGACCTTGTCGTCAAACCACACGAGTGGTCAGGCATCAAGGGTGAACTCGTCAGCCGCAAACACATCCCAGCTCACACCGACCCCATTGTGTGGATTCACGGAGGAGGATTTGCATTTGGATCCCCTCGAACCCACAGGGCGTCCGCAGCAGCGCTTTCCAAGGCCTCAGGTCGCCCCGTTTGGATTGCGGACTACCCCCTTGCTCCCGAAAACCCATATCCGTCCGCACTGGATGCACTCGAGCAAATTCAACACCCAGGCCCGTTGGACATCGTCGGCGATTCAGCTGGCGGCAACCTCGCCCTCTCTTGGGCATTGCGCCGCAAAGCAGGAGATCGCCTGATTCTCCTTTCCCCGTGGCTCGACCTCAGGGTCGATGGTCCCTCTGCAAAGCGAAATGCATCCGGGCACAGCGCGTTTGACAGGGAAGACCTGAGAGAGTATGCCAGCCTCTATCTGTCTGGGAAAACGCCCACGGCTGCAGACTGCAGCCCTCTGCTCGCTCCACGGGAGGAACTGCTCACATTGGGGCCCGTCCTGCTGGAATATTCGGAAATCGAAATGCTCCGGGATGACGCCGCAACGTTTGCCGAGCGTTGTCGCGAAGCAGGTTTGGATTTAACCGAAGCCATCGAGCCAACGGCGCCGCACGGTTGGCAACTGTTTCCAGACCTTCTTCCCGAGGCAAAGCGAAGCGTTGAACGGATGCACAATTTCCTCGCACATCCTTGACAAAATGGAAACCTGCGGTTCAACCTTACTTCAATCCATCACCACAACTTGCAGCCACTAGGTTGATTCAGGTTCTTCTTAATGGTAACATCCAAGGCTAAGCCATCGCTGAACGCAGGGATGGCTTTTTCATTTTTGAACCTCATCCAACGCATCCAGCAACGAGGCAAGGGCTTGGTTCATGTTATCCAAAGACGCATTGAGTGGCGGAGCCAAACGAAACCCTTGCGGCCGACTCAAGAACCAAAACAACACGAGGCCTCGGGACCGGGCTGCCGACACGAGACGTGAGACACGCTCAGGACCGTCCAAATCCACGCCGAGGAAATGTCCATGCCCTCGAACCTCCTGAACAGCAGGATGATTAGACAACGCGGCTTTCCACCGTTCGCCTGTCGATCTGATTTGCAGCCAATCCAATTTCACCAGCTCCTCAAGGAAAGCAGCACACGCAGCACATGCCATGGGGTGACCCCCAAAGGTGGTGATGTGGCCCAACTTGGGCGTCTCACTGAGTGAAGCCATTCGTTTCTTGGATGTGACAAACGCCCCTATGGGCATGCCGCCGCCAAGCGCCTTACCCAGAACCAACACATCCGGTACAACTTCAGTGCGCTGAAATGCGTGCAAATACCCCGTTCTTCCCAAGCCACACTGAATCTCATCCAACACGAGAAGCGCTCCCACTTCTGAGCAACGTTTACGCAAGGCAACGAGGTGCGCATTCGATAGAGAACGCACACCGGCGTCTCCTTGGATGGTTTCTACAAAAACAGCAGCTGTGCGTTGCGTGATGTTCTGTAGCGCAGCCTCTGAGCCAAACGGAATGTGGGACACATCGGGCAACAGCGGCATAAAGGCATTTCTCCGATGGGATGGGGTAGACAAGCTGAGGGCACCAAACGTGGACCCATGGTACCCCCCCTCTACACCGAGAATTTCGGTCCTGCCCGTGACCCTTCTGGCCAATTTCATCGCCCCTTCGATGGCCTCGGCACCACTGTTCACGAAATAAACCGCATCCAAACCCGATGGGGAAAGCCCCTCCAACAAACGGTTGGCCGCCCGATCCTGGGCCTCCTGAGCGTATTCCCCGTAGACCATAACATGCAAATGACGGTCCAACTGTTCCCGCAAAGCCGAAGCTATGGCCGGGTGACCATGGCCCAACGAGCTCACGCCGATTCCGCTGACCATGTCAAACAAGCGCTCTCCTGAGGCCGTCTCCATCCAGCACCCCTTGGCGCGGACAATGCGCTCACCCAGAGGGTGAGGGGTCGTCATCGCGAGGCCCCGATCAAAAAAGTCACCGTATTCACTCATTCCAGTGGTTCCACGTCAAATCCAAATTCATCGGCAAACACCCACGTCGGGTTCCATCGCCCGAGGTGCCAATCTGGAATTTCCCCTCCATTGAATTGGCTCAATTCCAACCGCAAGTATCGAGCAAGCCGATCGCCCTTGAACTCAATGCGCTCCGTCATGGGCGTGTAGTCCTCAGGGTCCATTCTGGATGCCTGATTCCCAAATATCTCGAAATCCGAAAGGTCCATTGCCGTGCGGCAGGTCACACTGGCTGGCGCCCAGATCCACGACTTGACATCCTGAAGGATGCCCACACGCATCCCAGTCACCCGGTGAACGCTTCCCAGGTCCACCGTCATGGTCGCATCCCCTCCATAGTAACCCTGCCAATCGCCTGTCCGGAAATCGGCACCCTCGCCCCGAATGCCATCAATGAGCGCCCGGTCACCTCCTGCAGCATATTGGTTGGCGTATGGAAATTCAATGTCCACTTGGTAGTTGGGGTTGACACTGGCAATTCGGCCAGAGACAACCGCACTTTTTCGCCCCCCTTTCTCAGCCATCAATTGAACGACCTGTGTTCCTTCCACGACAACAGGCCCCTCAACGGGCAGGAATGGCCCTTTGGCTTCCTCAAACGATTCCGCCACACGGTATGTCACTTGGGCCTCCTCCTCAATGCTCCCCAAGGTCACAGAAATGCGCTCTCCCGAGTAGCTCCTCGGTGCATTAATGAAGGGCGCTGCCACAAACGTCTCATCTCCCAAGGTCCAGTCGGCCACCGGCCAATCCTCTGGGTTCATTCCAAACCCGCCAGCGGGAGCAGGAGAGTCCTTCAAGTCAAACCTCCAAACCCCGCCGGCCATCAGTTGATCGTGCGTAACCCACCCCTTGGTGGTGGGAACCCCGTCGATTTGGAGTCCGTGGATGTACACCGATTGCGGGGACTCTCGCTTAACCCGCAAGTCAAGGGTGCCACCCTCAGGGAGTGTCCATGACGCCCGCTCAAACCGAGGCGTGCCCAGCACATAGATGTCAGAACCTGGCGTTACCGGATACAGTCCAAGCGCACTCCAGACATACCAACTGCTCATTTGACCGCAATCCTCATTGCCACTCAAGCCATCGGGCTCAGCCGTATACAACACGTCACAGATGCTGTCCACCAAGGCCTGCGTTCGCTCCGGATGACCCGCATAGGAGGGGAGATAGGCCATGTGGTGAGAGGGCTCGTTTCCATGCGCATACTGACCAATGAGCCCAGTGATGTCACTCTGGTGTCTGCCCGACAAGCGACTCGACCCGGCAAACATCCGCTCCAACATGTCCGCATACCCTTCGGCACCACCCAGCAATGCCATGTGACCTGAGACATCGTGGGGGACGAAGAAATTGTACTGCCATCCATTGGCCTCCGTGTACTCAAAGGTGACCTCGGTGGGATCAAACGCTTCACGCCAAGCCGCGCCATACCTCGGCTGCAAAAACCCGTTGTCCGGATTGAACAGGTTTTTCCAGCCTTGGGCACGGCGACCAAACCGCTCAGCGACCTCCACATTGCCCATGTCAGCCGCCATTCTTGCGATACAGGCATCGTCAAAGGCATACTCCAAGGTTTTGGACACACTCTCACTTTCCTTCTCCAAAGGGAGGAAACCCAAACTGTCCCACACCGGCTTAGACAACTCATCCGCTGTGGCTTCCGCAACCATGGCCTCCAACGCCCGCTCAGCATCGAAGCCACGCAAGCCCTTTGCCCAAGCATCTGCAATCACAGGAACGGCATGGTATCCTATCATGCACCCCGTGTAATTGGCCGCCAGCTCCCACATGGGAAGGGATCCCCCTTCATCGTGCATGTCCAAAAAGTTCCGGACGAACTGTTGTGTCCGTTCGGGCTCCAGAACATTGAGCAGGGGGTGGGTAGCGCGGAAGGTGTCCCAGAGCGAATAGACTGTGTAACGCGGGGACGCCACATCACCCTGATGGACCTGAAGGTCAGTTCCACGATACCGTCCATCCACATCGGTGGCCAGGTTTGGCACGGTCAAGCTGTGGTAAAGCGACGTGTAGAATATCGTCCGTTCCTCTGCCTCCTTCTCCTCAATCTGGATCTGTCCCAAAGCGGCATTCCAATCGGCTTCTGCATTGGCCCGAGCGGCATCGAAACCGAAGGCATCAGGCGCTTCCGAACTGAGGTTCGCAACCGCACCGTCAATGTCAACAAAACTCAAAGAAACACGAGACTCTAAAACATCTATATCACTGAATAACAATGAAAATACAGGCACATATGTCAACTCTTGATTCAACACACCATCATCCCCCATATCAACCTCCAACTCCGCCATCTGGTCCATCCATTCAAAGGGCGCGCTGAACCGCATCGCGAAGTACACATGTTGCTCCTCAGCCCAATTGTCGGAAACCCTTAAACCCACCAAGGTCGAATCATCCCAAGGGTACATTCCGTAGCTGATCAAATCATCGCGGTGCGCCAAATCCACAATCAGCTGAAGGGTGTCCGGATTGGACAGGGTCCACCGATGGAACCCGACCCGTTCACTTGCGGTGAGCTCGACTTTCAGTTCACTTCTTTCCAATTCACAGCGATAGTAGCCAGCATGCGCATGCTGGCTCCCCTCCACGAAACGGTCCCGATACCGGTCCCGCCAAACGTCCGCGGTGTCCATCGGCCCCACCGTGGGCATCAACAGCACATCCCCGTAATCGCTCACCCCCGTGCCCTGCAGATGGGTGTGACTGAAACCGTAAACCACATCATCGGTGATGTGAAATCCGCCACAACCATCCCACCCTTCAAGCCTCGTATCAGGACTGAGTTGGACCATGCCGAATGGCACGGTCGCCCCTGGGTAGGTGTGGCCATGCCCGCCCGTCCCGATAAATGGGTCAACCGATTCGCAGAGCGGCCGATCTGAGAAAGAGCACCCCGAGAGCATGAAGAACCCAGATACCACAACGGAAACCAAAAGGCGAGAGGGAAAAGGCAGAATCATGTTAACGTCAGTTTTTCTTAAGTTCTGGGGCAGTTAGGCCTGACGGAACGTCCAGTTCTGTCGGTGTCTTACATACCAAGCATTTCATGCGGTCATGAAAACCAAAGTGTTGAATTGACGGCTGAGAAGGAAAGAGGATGCTGTCCAACGAAAGCCGTTCGGCGGGAGACAGAAAGCCCGCCAAAAAAGCATTTCGTTCGTCCCGAATTGTCCTGATCTCCTTCCTTAGTGCCCCCACGCGGACCAACACTTCGGCCTCGTCAGCACCGCTTTTCTCCAATGAATCGATACGCTGCTTCACGCCTTTCATTCGGACAGCGGCGGATTCAAATACACCGGTCCAGAGGGGCACCATGGCGGGCAACGGCTGGAAACGCCCCAACAGCGCATCCAACATTCGAGACTCTGCTGAAGACATGGCTGAAGATGGCGGCTGAGCAGGTGCAGCAAAAGAAAATCCAATCAGATACAACGCAAGCAGGGGCAATCCCAACCTAGGTCGAGTACATGCCCGAATGGTATCCGACAGAAATCCTTCTCGCATTCAAAGCGCAAATTACCGCGAAGGCGCGAGGTCCGAGGACAACAGCCACAACACTGCCCTGTCCCATTCACCACCCTCTGCACGACAACCCGGGTCTGAAGGAAGCCCAAAGGAAACAGGAGTGGAGTTGCCCAATTGGGTTTGACGCGTTGGAATCAGAACCTCTAGACCTGAGCCGGGCAAATAAAAAGACAACGGACTCCCTGAACACCCGCCCCGTTGACCGAGCGGCGCACAACCAAACACAGAAGCGCGCCCCGACGCCTCCAACGACTGGGCAAGGAGGAGCGACGCACTAAAGCTCAAGCCGTTAAGCAGCACGGCAACGGCATGGTCCAAAGGCCGCTTCACCCGAACCACAGGCATGGGAGGGACCGGTTCAAAAACAGCGCCATCCACCCACTCCATCTCCCGTTCAGCCATCCAATCCCCAACCGGAACAAAAGCCCCCAACACTGCATGACGACGAGAACGATACCCACCAAGGTTTCCGCGCAAATCCAACATCACCGGCTTATCCAAACGACGCAATTGGCGGACACAACGCCGAAACAACGTGCGAAAAGACCGGTCATTACCCTCACCAAAACTCGAAATCCGCCAGCGCGCAAAGGCACCGTGATCGACAACCTCCATCGATGAAGACACTGCAGCGGCTGAACTCCCTCCAGCACCAAATCCCTGGACGTCTTCATCGCCCCCCTCATCTGCGAGAACCGCAACCCAAGGCCAAGTTCGCTCCAACCAAGCTGCACGCGCAGAAGGGGGGATGCCCATGCCCGGACCAAACCGAGACCATGGACCGCCGGGGTCCACCAACGCCACTGGTTCAGGATGGAGCGCATCCGACCGAACCTGTGTCAACCGATCAAAGGGGACCCGCATATGGGCGTCATTTGCCGACCGCAACCAACCATGCACGAAACAAGCCCAATCCAAAACGTCCAAGGGCCCACTGGATAGCATCGTCTCTAGCAGTGCGTCCCGCGCGGCCAATCCATCAGACCCAAAAACAGGCGTGGTCATGCGAGAACCAAGTAAAGAATCCAGAAACGCCACATCCATTCTGCGAGACGGAACATCGACCCCCTCCACCGATTGAGCAGAGGCAGACACAGACAGCCCAAGGACAAGGCCCCAAGCCCAAACCAGAAAACGAAGGTCATCCATGTACCGTGTCTCCAGCACTTGCTTCAGGTTGAATCCGATTCTTAACCATGGTCAAAATGGTCGCTATGGCCACGGTTTCACCGCCTTCATCAGACACATCCACCTTGAATTTCACAATCCCCTTGAGCACATCATCCTCACCGCGCAGCTCCTGCTGGACCTTTTCTTCAACAGTGAGCTTGACCCCAATGGTCATCCCCGGATACACCGGCTTGGTAAAGCGACAAGATTCCAGACCATAATTGAGCAGCACCGGGCCTTTATGGGGCTCGACAAACATGCCCGCAGCCTTCGATAAAACCCAATACCCGTGCGCGACGCGCCGTTCGAAAATGGTCCCGTCTAGGGCCGTCTCATCAACGTGAGCATAAAAATGGTCGCCACTGACATTGGCGAAATTGACAATGTCAGCCTCTGTCACAGTGTGACGGTGCGTGGTATAGGTCATCCCAACCTCGAGGTCTTCAAAATGCTGCCTAAATGGATGAACCGCCGCCTCTGGACGTGACGCACCAGGCTGGTGGCGACCCGTGATGGCCGTGATGGTGTCGGGATGACCCTGAATAGCAGTCCGTTGCAGGTAGTGATTCAGACCGCGAAGGCCGCCCATCTCCTCGCCACCTCCGGCTCGACCTGGGCCACCGTGCACCAACTGTGGCATGGGGCTTCCATGCCCTGTGCTCTCCTTTGCGCAAGCCTCATCCAAAACGAGAATCCGACCGTGGTGGGTGGCCGCCTCGACCACAAACTCTCTTGCCACAGCCGTGTCACCTGTAGCAATACTACAACACAAAGAACCTTTACCCTTATGAACGAGAGAAATAGCATCACACAAAGAACCGTAAGGAAGCAGGGTCATGACCGGCCCAAAAGGCTCAACTTCATGGACGCGACTGGCTGTCAATGGCGAAGCCTGGGCCAACAATCGAGGCGCATAAAACGCCCCCTTTTCTGCATCTGCCCCTACCCAAACCGGAGCCTCCACCGTGTACATCAATTCAGCTTCCTTCATCAATTCTGACACGGCCGACTCGACTTCACTCCGTTGATCCAATCCAGCCAAAGCACCCATCCGGACTCCATCCATGGCAGGGTCTCCAATGGACACCCGATCCAATTGAACCTTAAGCGCATCACGAACCGCCTCAACACGCCCTTCGGGCACCATGGCACGCCTAACCGCAGTGCAGCGCTGACCACATTTGATCGTCAACTCCCTTTTAAGTTCTTTCACGAAAAGGTCAAATTCCGGCGACCCCGGCTCCGCATTTGGCCCGAGTACCATGCTGTTGAGCGAGTCAGCCTCGAGATTGAATGGCACGTTCCGCGACAACAAGCGGGGGTGGGACTTCAATTTTAAGCCTGTGGCAGCAGAACCAGTGAAGGTCACCACATCCTGAAAGTCCACATGATCAAGCAAATCCCGGGCAGAGCCGCAGACGAGCTGAAGGGCACCTTCTGGAAGAATTCCCGAGGCGTGAATCTCCTTCACCATCGAATGGGCCACATAAGATGTGAGAGAAGCCGGCTTGACAATGGCGGGGACTCCCGCGAGAAGGTTGGCGCTGATTTTCTCCAGCATGCCCCAAATCGGAAAGTTGTAGGCATTAATATGTACAGCAACACCCCGCTTGGGCACACCTATATGATGTCCGATAAACGAACCTTCGCGAGACAACAAGGCAGGATCGCCATCCACGAGGTAGGGGAGGTCCGGGAGTTGCTTTCGGAGGCTGGCATAGGCAAAGAGTGTACCGATGCCGCCTTCCACGTCAATCCACGAGTCTGAGCGGGTTGCCCCTGTGTGGGCACTCCACTTGTAGAATTTTTCCTTGTTCTCCATCAAATGAAGCGCCAACGCCTTCAGCATTCGGCCGCGTTCTTGGAACGTCATCTTGCGCAGGTTGTCGCATCCGGTGGTTCGACCGTAAGCGTATGCCGAGGCGAAATCAACATTAGATGCATCCAACGCAGCAACGGGAATGCCGTGTACAGCATCCAAAAGGGGAGCAGGAGAGGGGCCCGCCGGAATCCATTGTCCAGCGATTAGGTTGTCCAGTACCATCATGTCTTTGGCAAAGAAAGGACCTCCCCTTGTGAAGAAATCATCAATTCGTCGACAGAATTCTTTCGTCGAGGGGAAAATTCGGTTATCTTGGTAAGGATTTGTTTTGCCCCTCTCTAGTCTTTGAATCATTAACCCACTGAACATGAAGAATTTGTTCGCACTCACTGCAGCTGTCATTTTCGGCTTTTCCGCCTTTGCCAGCAACGTCCAGCTCATTGTACAATCCGTTGACAACGGGGATGCCGTACCAGGCAACACCTACCGTGTCTACGCAGAGCTGACATCTAATCAACACAGCCTGCACGCCATCTTTGCCGACGGCGAGCACATGCTTAACGTCACCACCACCGGTTCATTCTATCAAAATCCACTCGGTGGTGCCACCAGCTACGACGTCAACAACGCCATCATCGGCATGGACGAGTCCTTGGCCTTTGACAGCTGGGTGCCCGTCGGTGCTGAAAACAGCCCCAACATCGGAATCGATTTCGACGCCTTCAACAATGGCGGAGCAATCGAAGTTGTCGATGGCGCTTGGTTCGTTGTTCCTACTGACGTCCGCGCCGCAGCAGACGCCCGTAACTTGGTTCTGCTCATGCAGATCACCACAGACGGAACTGCAACTGGCACCCTCAACATGCAAGGTTGGACTCCGGAAGGCGAGACCTGGCGTGACTACGACGTGACCTTCACGACGGACGACGCGCAAGTCTTTGGCTGCACGAACCCAGAGGCATCCAACTACAACATGGAAGCCGGATACGACAACGGTTCTTGCGAGTTCGCCACCGACAATGGTCCAATGGCAGATTTGTTCGACCTCGAAGACAGCAACTGGAACGTGTTCCCGAACCCAGTTTTCGAAGGACACTTCAGCATCCAGTTCGACAAGGAGGTGAACCTCGGTTCCGAAAACATCATTGTAGAGGTCCTCGACATGTCCGGTAAGACGGCCATCTCTCAGCAGGTGACTTCTGGTGACGTCATCGGTGGCAACCGCATCATGGTTAAGCACGGCCTCGCAGCTGGTGCCTACACATTGAGCGTGACCCACAAGGATTTCTCTGCCGCTCAGAACTTGATCGTCAAGAAGTAATTCCTTCTTCAA
>CACAUH010000026.1 GCA_902535565.1 uncultured Bacteroidota bacterium
AGTTGCCCCCGACACCAGGAATGCTCGATTCGCGCTTTTTTTCCTCGGAAAGGGCAAAAAAGCGCTCGGCATGATGGTAGGCGCGGTCGATGAGCTCCTGTTCGAGCCCATGGTTCTCAAGCGTGATGAAACCGTAGCGCTCGAAGGCCATCCTGAGGTCCTTGGCAAAAGCGGCCCGGTCAGTGTCGCTTCCCGAGACAAACTTGGAAGCATCCAAGAGTGGAATGGTCTTCTGCATGAGACAAAAATAGCGCTGATATCAATCGACGTGCTCAGAAACAGCGTGACTTCGAAGCAGGTCAACCAAGGGGATTGTTGCAGAGGCCCAATCAAAGGTGTCATTTACCCATGCCCTTGCCCTTGCTCCTATGTCGCGACAGGCTTCAGGCTGATCAATCCACAGGGCGATTTGCGATGCGAATTCGGCAGGGGTCGAACTGGTGATGACGATATTCTCTGGATCCTTTCCCAATGCGGATAGCGCCCGGGGCGTGGTGATACAAACGCGCTCCAAAGCCATGGCCTCAAGCAGTTTGTTTTGCAATCCGGTGTTGACAAGCATGGGAGCGACAAACAAGGGCGCGGCGAGATAGGAGGTGCGGATATCCTTCACATTGGCCGCGACGCGAACATCACGGCTGCTCAGTGACAGCACGGCTTGAGCAGGATGGGCCCCCGAAAGGAGGATGCGCAAGGGACGACCTGTGAGTTTCTCAAAGGCAGGAGCGATGTCCTCGACAATGAACCGCGCGGCCACGACATTGGGGGCGTATCCTAGGTTTCCGCAGAACGCAACATCAAAGCCTTCGGTGGCATCATCCAATGGGGAGACATCTGCCTTGGCATGGAAGAAGGTGCAATCGACCCCATTGGGCACGATGGCCACGGATTGCCTGTCTGGATGGGGAAGCAAATCCCGGTCCTGTGCACTGATGATGGTACAGGCATCAAAGTAGTTAGGCATCCGGTGCTCATACCGCACCAACCGGCGCCCTTCCTCTCGCAGTAAGGGGCGTTTCCATGTCGGCGCCTTTTCGGCCTCTCGCTCTGCGCCGGCGTGAAGCGTGTCCATGATGTCCAAGACATGGGGGACCTCGTCAAAGTCCTTCACGTACTCGGCTGTGCGAACCATTTGGGCCAGCAAAACGTCTGGCTTTCTCCTAATTATGTTGGTCCGCATCCGGCGAATCAGCCTCCGTTCAGTGAAGAGCAGGACTTGAAATGGCCGGCGGGACAGAAGCGCCCAAACCATCCTGGTGAGTGCACGCAGCCATCGGAGCCGATAAACGGTGATGTGGTCACATCGATCGCGAAGGGACGCTATGTCATTGGCGGACACCTTTCCAAAGCTCAAACAATGGAGGTCCACTTCGAAATGACGATGAAGAATGGCCAATTGATGGTGAATCCGAAGTCGGTCACCTTTGTTCAGCGGCAGTGGGAACCGAGGTGTAACGACAGCCAATTTTGGCCGGTTCAGGTCAGTTTTGGACATGGCCCCTATAGAATTCAATCAGCTCCTTTCCGATGGTTTTTCTGTCGAAGCGGTCGATGGCGAACTGTCTGGAGTTCTGACTTAGGGTTTGAAGGATGTTCCGGTTTCCGATGGCGTCGCTGATCAAATCGCACAGGGTGTCTGGTTCTCCAAAAATGATGCAGTCTCGGTTTTCTAGGTCCAATCCGGCCACGCCCATTTTTGTGGTGGCAACAGGAATGCCCTTGGCAAGTGCCTCTACAATTTTTACGCGAATGCCAGCCCCCCGGAGAAGGGGGACCACGAGCATGTCAAACTGTGAAGCAAAGGCATCAGCATCTGGAACTTCACCGTGATTCACAAGGCCTTCCACGCCGGCGTGCAGGTCGGGAGGGAGGTCCTTTCCCGCAATGTGAAACTCAGTTCCCGGATGGCGTTTTACCAACTCGGGCCAGACTGAATCCACAAACCAAGCGATTCCTTCTCTGTTGGGCCCCCAGTCCATGGCGCCAAGATGAAAGAGTCGGATTGGACGGTCTTTTGGCTTGGATTTCACGTTGGATTTTGGCAAGCGAATCGACGTGTCGATGCCGAAGCCTGCTACATGAATTGGACCGGTATAGCCCCAGTCTCGATAGCCTTTGGCTTCATTTTCGCTAATGGCAACGAGGACGTCGACATTGTTGAGAACCTCTTTTTCATAGCGTTCTAAGGTCTTTGAAAGGTGGCGCAAAGCGAGGCGATGAAACGGATTTTGGCTTGCTTTCCATCGCTGTTCCCAGATCTGATACTCGTGGTTGTGGCTCCGAAGGGAAATTAGGGCGTTGGGTGCATGCCGTCGGATGGTCTCGATGTAGGGTGTGGTATACAGGCTTTCAAGGTGCACGACATCATATCGCTTTCTAGAAAGCGTGCGCTTGACCACCATGGCATAGTGGTGTGCATAGAATCTGGAGATATTGTATGAATCGCCATTCATCAATGCGACGTAAGCATCGCGAATGTCGAGTTGGGTCTCAATCCGAACTGCTTCCAAGTCAGTGGACTCCAAATAGGCAGGGTTAAGCTCTTCCATGAGAATGGGGTGCTTCCGCGTAGCAGCGGTTAAAACCTTGACGTCTGCTCCGTTTTCCAAAAATCCCAGGGTCATTGCGTCCATTGCCAGGCATCCTCCGTCAATAGAGGGTTTGGGTGGCTTATGACACAATTGCAGAATGCGCATGACTGAGAATAATTTACCGGGTGGACCACAGGCGTGAGAACGGTTTCCACACCCTTTCCCTTGAGGCCCTTATGTTGAGCATCACGGCTGCAGGAACCATCAGCAGGGTGCCCAGCCACATTCCGAGCGCTGGAGACAACGCGCCACTTCTTACCATCCGCTCACCAACGATTGTTATTATATAATATAAGACAAAAAGTAGTATAGCAAGTACTGTAGGCAATCCAAGGCCGCCCTTTCGAATGATTGCTCCCAAAGGAGCTCCGATGAGGAAGAGCAGAATGCAGGCAAAAGCGAGAAATAACTTTCGGTGCCATTCAATGGCATGACGGTCTGCAAGGGTCCGTTTTGCGTTCCGCTCATCAATTTGGTTTCTCGCAGTTTGCGCCGTGTTTCGGAGCATGTCTCGGGCAGCATCAAATACCCTGCCCTCAGCGGCAGGCCCGAGTCGGCTGAGCCAAACCTCGTGCACTGCTCCAGTGTCTGCGGGGAAGACGTGGCTCGCATCCAGCAATCTTTTGTTAAGGTTGCGCTGACCGAAATCAAGCATGGCCTTTGCTGCATGTGATCGCTGACCTTCTATGGAGTCGATGGCCGCATCGAGTTGACCGAGACTCATCATCTCATAGGCGCGCTTGAAAAGCGCTTCATCGGCTTTGGCAAAGTCCAAACTGCTCAAGTCAATCCTCAACAGTTGACGGTCAAAGGCGGTAACGAGGTGAGGGAAGTTTCGATCTCTCTGTCTGACACCTGGCTCCAAGCGTTCCTCGTGGCTAGAACCTGCCCTGAGGTCAAAGTGAAGAAACCGTCCCGTCCTCGACGTTCTCATGGTGCCTTCTTGGGCTCGAATAACGAGGCCAGCGCCATCCCGGCCTCCGCCGTGTTGGTGAATGAGAATGTCCTCCAATCTTCCGGTTTCCTTGTCCACTTTGGATGCGCGGATGGCATGCCCCTCGATGCCATTGTAGAAGACACCATTTTCCAAATTGAGTGTGGGCTTTTTTCGCGTCACACTGTACAGAAGCGTCCTGAACTTGAGGTTGGCAACGGGCCATGCGTAGTTCGCAAACATCAATGCCCCACTGGCCACCAACACCATTGTGACAATCAGCGGACGCAGGATGCGGCCCAAGCTCATACCGGAAGACTTCAGGGCTGTCAACTCCTCGTGTTCAGCTAGACTGCCCAAGGTCATGATGCTGCTCATGAGAATGGCCAATGGTAGCGCAAGGTTGACCAGTCTGGCTGAGGCGTAGAGCAGGAGTTCGAGGACCACCAAGATGCTCAGCCCTTTGCCAATCATCTCGTCAGCATAGACCCAAAGGAACTGCATGTCGAGAAAAAACAAGGCCACCAAAAACGTAATCACGAATGGACCGATAAAGGACCTAAGGAGCAATCGTGTGGTGCGCTTCACAGCTGGGTGTTCTCGGTTGGGCCCTCAAAACAAGTGCCGGTGTAAGATTGCCTACTTTTCGCGCTCGAACCGTCTTGAAATGCACAAGAATTCCCACATCGGAGGCATGATTTATTCCCGCCCCCTTTCTTTTTTGACCATGGTCATGCTTTGTATTGGCTGTGCTTCATCCGGGCCCGACCTTGGTGAGGATGGTCAGCCAGGTGATACCCTCGAGTCCACCGCAGGTGAGCCAGACGCTCAAGGCTTTGTATGGAAGACCGAGCAATTTGCGGACCTGAAGTTGATTCGGTACCAAGTCCCAGGATGGAATCAATTGAAACCTGAACAGAAAAAGCTGGCGTATTGCCTGACCCAGGCTGGGCTGTGCGGTCGAGACATCATGTACGACCAGAACAACCGTTACAACATGCGGGTGCGCCACATGATTGATGAAGCCCATCTGCATTTCGCTGGGGACAGAAACACCAAGGGTTGGCAGCGTTTTCACACCTTTGCAAAGCGGGTCTGGTTTTCAAATGGAATCCACCACCATTACTCTAATGCCAAGATTGTGCCGGACTGCAGCCGGACTTATTTCGAGCATGTTCTAGCAGAGAGTGGGGTCCAAATAGAGGAGGATCTTGTGGAGGCGTTGGACGCTCTTTATGACCCTTCCAGAGAAAGCAAGAAGGTTGAATTGGATGCAGCCAAAGGTCTCGTGGAAGCCAGCGCAGTCAATTTTTATGGGCCAAATGTGACCACCGAGGAGGCCCAGGCTTATTTCGATGCTTATGAGTTGACCCGGAACAATCCGGTGGAAAAAGGATTGAACAGCCGTTTGGTCAAGGCTGATGATGGATCCGTTGTGGAGGAGGTTTACAAGGTTGGCGGCCTTTATGGCGAAGCCCTCCAGCAGGTGTGCTATTGGCTCGAGCAGGCTCAGAAATATGCCGAAAATGAAAAGCAGGCGGCAGCGCTCCGTCATCTGGTGGACTATTACCGGACCGGAGACCTCGAGAAGTGGAGCCTGTACAACATCAATTGGGTCAAGGACACCGAGGGAGACATTGATTACATCAACGGATTTGTGGAGGTCTACAACGATCCTCTGGGCTACACAGGAAGCTATGAAACCGTGGTTCAGATCAAGGACTTTGAAGCCTCTGAGCGCATGGCAGTGATGATGGACAATGCGCAGTGGTTCGAGGACCACATGCCGTTCATGGACGCGCACCGGAAAAAGGAGGTTGTGGGTATCACGTACAACGTGGTCAATGTTGTGGGTGAGGCAGGCGATGCTTCCCCCAGCACCCCCATTGGTGTCAACCTCCCCAACGCCAATTGGATTCGGACCACGCACGGATCAAAGAGCGTGAGCCTCGGGAACATCATTGATGCCTATGACAATGCAGGTGGGGGAGGCCTCACCGATGAATTCGCCTTTGATGACGTGGAAAAAAGCAGATCCAAGTCCCATGGAAACCTCGCAGGCAAGATCCACACGGCATTTCATGAGGTGATAGGACATGCGAGCGGTCAGCTTGAACCGGGTGTTGGCGAACCAGCCAGCACCATCAAGGAATACGCCAGCACTTTAGAAGAGGGCCGGGCAGATTTGGTTGCGCTGTATTTCATGATGGACGAGAAGCTGATTGAGCTTGGGCTCATCAAGAATCTCGAGACTGGACGTTGCGAATACGACAGCTATATCCGAAATGGAATGCTCATGCAGTTGCGTCGCTTGGAAATCGGGGACGACATTGAAGAGGCCCACATGAGGAATCGCGCATGGGTGAGTCACTGGGTGGTCGAGCAGGCGGCCAAAGACAACTGCATCCGAGAAATCAATCGGGAGGGCAAGACCTATTTCAACATCGAGGATTATGACCGTGTGCGCGAGCTCTTCGGAGAGTTGCTGCGCGAGGTACAGCGCATCAAGTCACAAGGAGACTATGAAGCAGCCAAGGCCTTGGTTGAAGGCTATGGTGTGAAGGTGGACCCTGTGGTTCACGCGCAAGTTTTGAGTCGGGCAGAGGCCCTTGGAATCGCTCCTTATGGAGGATTCATCAATCCTAAACTCGTTGCCACCACGGATACATCCGGTGCCATTTTGGATGTGACCCTCACATACCCGGATGATTTTACCGGGCAGATGCTGGATTACGATGCGTCGTATGGTCTTTTGCCACGAGTCAACTGATCCTTCACACGTTCAACGCAGACATTTCATCCAGTGACAAAAGAAGAAGCGGCGGCGCGTAAGTGCGCCATGATTGAGTCCATATTGGCCGTTGATCGGGCAGCGGATTTGGAAGCGATTGAAGCAGCCATATCTGGGGTTCAAGAATCTCTGAGGGCTAGTCAACTGGTCATTGGGTACAGGCCCAATGGTCGTCCAGTTCTGAAGCAGAATTTTTTGGGACGCCTCCTTCATTCATTGCAAGACATTCAAAATGACGAATACATATCCCTGGCCAGTTTTGAGGCGCGTTCTGCGGATTGGTAGTCCATTTTCTATGAAATGCGGGTTATGTGCAGGCTTTCTGGTCTTCACTTTCGCCAGTCAGTTGGTGGCCCAGATTCCTTGTGAAAATGGGGTTGCTGGTCAGTACCCATGTTTGGGAATGGACTTGATGAGTGTTCGCAACTTGGAAGAGCTGGGCGGTGTCTCTTCAGGCGATGGCAACGATTGCTGGGGCTGGACCCATGAGGGTCGGGAGTTCGTTTTGTTTGGAAGAAGCGATGGTACATCCATTGTCGAAATAACAGACCCGGTTCATCCCGTGCTCGTGGCGAATGTGCCCACTGCGAGCAAATCCAGTCTTTGGAGGGACATTAAAGTGATTGGGGATGTGGCATTCATTGTGAGTGAAGCCATTTCACACGGGATGCAAATTGTGGACCTCAACGAGGTTGTCAACATGGAGCCTGGATCGATATTGCAGCCCACTGCCTATTATGACGGATTTGGTAGCGCCCACAATGTGGTCGCGAATCCAGAGACCGGATTTGTCTATGCGGTGGGGACCGAATTTTTCAACGGTGGACTTTTTGCAGTTGATTGCAATGACCCCTTCAATCCAAACCTCGTAGGCTCGTGGTCTGAGCAAGATGTTCACGACGCTCAGGTTGTCGTTTACTCAGGTCCCGATACAGATTACATTGGAAAGGAGATTGCGTTTGCTTTTACTGGATACAGTGGATTTCACATTGTGGATGTAGAAGACAAGACAGACATGCAAACGGTATCTGCTCTGGCCGATTCACAGTGGGTTTATGTTCACCAAGGCTGGTTGACCGAGGATCAACGGTTCATTTTCATGAACGATGAAATGGATGAAACCTCCGGAATTGCAACCACAACGCGAACATGGGTATTGAATGTTGAGGACCTCGACTCACCATACGTGGTGGGCTTCCACGAGGGCACAGTTGAGGTCACGGACCACAATTTGTACACCAAGGGAGACAAGGTCTACGCAGCAAACTATTACGCTGGCATTCACGTGTTTGACATTGTAGATGCGGCGTCAGCTGAACTTGAATTGTCTTCCTCATTCGACACCAATCCGTTTTTGGATCAGACCGGGACCTCGGGTGGCGCTTGGTCTGTTTATCCCTATTTCGAAAGTGGCAATATTGCCATCAGCACCCAGAGCCACCTTTTTGTGGTTCGTCCGTCAGGTTGGATTGACAGTGCAGAACGCATTCACCAGCCGTTGGCCCAAATCGAAATGCAGGTTTTGGAAGGGAGGGTCCAAATTCAATCCAATACGCGCACTGAGGCCATGGTGTATGATATGATGGGGCGCCACCAAGTCACATGGCCGTTGTCGTCATCGGGTTGGTCCACCTTTCTGACGGAAGGATGGTCTTCGGGAACGTATGTCTTGAAGACGGCCTCTGGTAACTCACAGGCCTTTTCTGTCCACTGATATCCGATTATGGCTTTGCGGAATCTGTTGAGGAGCCAGCATCCTCTAGATGCCGTTCCAATGCGTGGAAGGGGATGCCTTGCTGAAGCCGGCCTTGTTCAACGATTGAGAGGGTGCCGGATTCTTCACTGACGACAATGACCAAGGCGTCAGTTTGTTCAGAGATGCCGACTGCGGCGCGATGGCGTGTGCCGCATTGAGCCGGGAGATCCATTCTTCCGGAAACAGGAAGGATGCCTGAAGCCCAACGGATGCGCTGTCTGTCGATGCAGGCCGCGCCATCGTGGAGAGGACTCGCCTTCTCAAACAGAGACACCACGAGACTTGCCGATACTTCTGCATCGATGGGAACCCATCCTGTGGCAATTGGTCCAGGGTCGGCCTCTCTCGGGATGACCACCAACGCCCCGAGGCGTCGCCGGCGGCACTCTTCGAGGCCTTTCCTGAGCTCGGTCCACTGGGATGGGGGGGCTTGTCCATCGTTTTGGCGGCCGAACCACTTTTGAATCCATGGCGGAGCGGATCGTACAAATTGTCGGTTTCCAATCAGCAGCAGGAATTGCCTGAGTTCCTGCTGAAATACAATGAGCAAAGCGATGACCCCGACCCCTATGAATTGCCCCAAAATTTCGGCGAGCATGCGCATCTGCAGGGCATCGACGATTTGGTAAACGAGGTAGATTGCCAGTACCCCAAGAAAGATGCGAATTGCCGCTGTGCCCCGGGTCAAGCGATACAGCTGATACAGAATCATGGCAACGGCGACGATATCCAAAACCTGCCAGAGGCCAAGCTGAAGTGCGGGTTGTTCAATCATCGTTCCGGTCAGAAGCGGCAGCCCGAAGGTATTGGTGAAGTCGGATGCATTCCACTGCAGGACCAACATCGTGTACCCGAAGCCAGTTCGCACCCCGGTCTAGTGCCCATGCATTTAAAGCAGTGGTGCCGTTCAAGGCTTCCTCTGTAGTGCAGTCCAGCACCTTGTGAATCATGGACTTGCGACTTAATCCGACCAGAACCGGATGGCCCAGTTGAGCGAAGACAGGAAGGTGTTGGAGGAGTTGGTAATTGTGTCGAAGCTGCTTTCCAAATCCAAAACCCGGGTCGACCATGAGTTGGCGGATGCCGAGTTCTCGAAACATGTCACAGCGTTCCTGTAAGTGGTGGTAGACCTCCTTCACGACATTTGCATAGGAGGGTTGGTCCTGCATGGTCTCCGGCATGCCTTGCATGTGCATGATGGCATAGGGGACACCACATTCAGCGACAAATAGGGGGAGTTCTGGGTCCACGGTGCCTGCGGAGATGTCGTTGATCATGTCGGCGCCGCTTTCAATGGCCTTTCGAGCGACCTCTGAATGGAAGGTGTCGATGCTGATCGGGATATCAGGCAGGGCCGTTCGAATCGCCTCTAGAGTCGGTTGTATCCTGCGCCATTCCTCCTGCGCCCCAATAAGGGCTGCACCGGGGCGGCTGCTTTGTCCACCGAGGTCGAGCATAGAGGCCCCTTGGGTGACCATGTCACAGGCCAACGCCGATGCCGAGTTCCCAGTGACCCTGCTTCCTGAATGGAATGAATCCGGGGTTGCATTGAGGATGCCCATGACCCGGGGAATGTCTATACCAAGTCGCTGGTTGCGAAGGAAAAGTCCAGAAGGCATCATGGTAGAAAGGTGCAATGTCACGCTCGGTGAAGGAACTTCCGCGAACCTGTGGGAAAAGACCCTTTCGGTGGGGGAAAGATCGTTTCGAATCCACGCAGATGCATTGGACCTTGCAGTCATGAGTGGAACGCAAGTCCATCAGGGAGATTCTTCTGGAATCCCGGCGAAGACGCTGGAGCAATATGACGCCCAAGTGGCCATCTGTGCTTCGCTCTTCCTCGACAAAATGCACGACTACGGAACCGCTTGGCGCATCCTTCGCCCGAGTTCCTTGACAGACCAGATTTTCATCAAAGCCCAGCGAATCAGAACCCTACAAGAAGGACGGGAACGCAAGGTGGAGGAGGGGATTCAGCCTGAATTCATCGGCATCGTGAACTATTGCATGATGGCGCTGCTTCAAATCGAATTGCCGGAAGACACGCCCATTGAGCTGGAGCCTACCCAAGCGGAACGTCTCTTTTCGGGGATGTTGGACAGGACCAGGGCGCTGATGCTTCGGAAAAATCACGATTACGGTGAAGCTTGGCGTGACATGAGGGTGTCCAGCCTCACGGATCTCATATTGATGAAGCTGCTTCGCATCAAACAGCTCGAGGATTTGGAAGGAGGGGCCAAGGTGAGCGAGGGCGCCGATGCAGGCTACATGGACATGGCCAACTATGCCTTATTTGCATTGATTCATATCGCTTCAGGGCAATCCACCACCTGACGTGTTAATCCTCCGTTAAGGGAGGGTCCAACGTTTCCAATTCGGGGCGAAATTTCGAGCGAGAATCTATGCCATGAGACAAATTCTGCTCTCCATCGCCAACATATGCCGGGTCCTGGTCGGCGCGCTGTTCGTCGTGTCGGGCTTGATCAAGATCAACGACGCACTTGGTTTTATGTACAAGCTCGAGGAATACTTCGAGCCTGGTGCTCTCAATCTGGAGGCGTGGACGCCTTTGGCGCTCGAGCTTGGCATGCTGGCCAGCATTGGAGAAGTGCTACTCGGGATTGCCCTTCTGGTTGGCGCACTGCCGCGTTTAACGACAGCACTGACGCTGGTGTTGATGCTTTTCTTCACTTGGTTGACGTGGTATACGGACCATTGCGATCCATTTGGTAGCAAGACCATTGTTGAGAATGGCATCGAGGTGGTCATCCCGAACCAATGCGTGCTCAGCTGTGGCTGCTTCGGCAATGCCATTCCATTGACACCACACGAAAGTTTCATCAAGGATGTGGTACTCCTCATCTTGCTGTTGCCCATTCTGTTGAGCGCCTGGACGGACGGGTATGTGTTGAACGAAAGAAAAAGGTCTGTCTGGATGTATTCAACGGCCTTGTTGGTGACATGGGCATTTGGAGAGGCCATGCTCGAGTGGGGATTTCCTACGCTTTTTTTGGCCCTAGGACTCGCTGCGGCTGAGGGCGTTCGCAGGCGTTGGAAGCGGGAAGGAACAGAGTGGGCCATGGCAGCCGGTGTGCTTCTCGTGGCTGTGGCCTTTCAGGTGTACACCTTGCAGCACCTGCCGGTCAAGGATTACCGTCCGTATGCTGTGGGAGAGAACCTCAACCGCAACATGGCTTCCGCAGATGAACTCGGTTTGGAGCCGCCAGTTTTCGACAAGGAGGTTCGGTTTTCAAATTCCACAACGGGCAATGACACTGTGGTCATGCAGTCGGACTACATGGCTTCCAAGTTGTGGGACGACGCAGCGTTTAAGTCTCGCTTTCCCGAGGCGGATTGGGACAATGCTATCGAAATCAAGGTCTCCGATGGATACGAGCCGCTTATTTTTGATTTGGACGCGACCGATGCCAATGGGGTGAGTCGCCTTTCAGACATGCTTTCAGAGGGGTACACCCTGTGGCATGTTTCCAAGGATTTGGAAGCTTCTGAGGCGCGTGGACAGGCTCAGCTTAACGCATTGTTTGAAGACGCTGAATCCAAGGGTTGGCGTGTTGGAGCCCTGACCCCCGCTACAGCAGAAGCCGCCCGGGCATTCTCCGAGACACATGGGGTTTCCTATCCGTTCTACACCACCGATCCTACAGAACTCAAGATCATCGTGAGAAGCAATCCCGGTGTCATTTTGGTCAAGGACGGTGTGGTTCTGGACAAGTGGGCTTGGCGTGACATCCCCAAGGACTGCAGTGAGGCGTTGAAGTGATCTTGAGAAAATGAAGCGACTTCCTTTTCTGCAAAAGGTCCTGCGTGGGCTTGCGGTGCTTTGGGGCAGCTTCACCCTTGTTTTTATCATTTTTACAGCCATTCCTGACCCCGCAAGACAATTGGCCGGTCAGCAAGCTGATGCGGAACTTATTGAGGACATGCGCAGGAAATTCGGCTTGGATAGGCCCTGGCACGAGCGCTATTTCAACGCATTGACTGAGTTGAGTCCAGTGGGGCCTAAGGAGAGCGGTTGGGGCTTCCGAATGCCATCCTTTGGAGAGAGCTTTGTCCGGCAGGAGTCGGTGTCGGTTTTGCTTTCAAATGCGTTTCCGGGAACGGCCATTCTCGCCTTGGCATCGCTGTTGCTGGCTCTGTCATTGGGAATTCCAATGGGACTTCTCGCCACACGAAATCCCGGAGGGCTTTTTGATCGGATGGTGGTCGGAGGAAGCGTTCTGGGCATGAGCGCACCGAGCTTCTTTGCCGCTGTGCTGATCGGTTACTTGTTTGCCGTGCAATGGGGAACTTGGACAGGGCTGCCCTTGACCGGAAGCCTATGGGATTTGAATGATCAAGGGGAACGCGTATTGTGCTGGTGGAATTTGGTACTTCCAGCGCTGACCCTTGGAATTCGACCACTCGCCGTCCTGGCACAGCTGACAAGGGGGGCGGCAAGCGATGTGCTGGCCATGCCCCACGTAAAAACCGCAAGGGCGTTTGGGGCCTCTGAATGGGAGGTTCTGAGACGCCACGTGCTTCGCAACGCAATGAACCCCGTCCTGACGTCGGCGAGTGGATGGTTGGCTCAATTGCTGGCTGGCGCTGTATTCGTTGAATTTGTCTTTGGCTGGAAGGGCCTGGGGTTTCTCCTGTTTGATGCTCTCGAGCAGCAGGACCTCCCCGTGGTGATGGGCGGCGTACTTGTGGTCAGTTTCGTTTTTGTCTGCGTGAACGCATTGACCGACGCCGCCTACCGTTGGGTCGACCCGAGGGCCGCTCAAGCCTGAGCCCCATCGGTCACCAATTGGTTGAGTCTGTTCACCAAGTCGGTTGTGGCCCCATTGAAATAACGCTTGGTCCTGTAGCTCCCAACCCACCGAAGCCCTTGAATCACATTGGTCAGGAAGACCTCATCGGCAACCAATAGGTTTTGCGGTGTCAGGTTGCATTCGTAGACCTTCATGCCGGAGGACAACGCCAGATTGATAACCTGTGTTCTTAGCACGCCTGCTGTTGCACCAGAGTCCAGTCCAGGGGTGTACAGGACGCCGTTAGAAACGAGAAAGAGGTTTGAAGAGGTGCCCTCGATGATCCCCATTCTGTCATTTTGGATTAAGGCTGTGTCCAAGCCCTTGCCCTTTGCCCATATGCCGCTTTGGACATAGAGATTGGAGGCGATGTTCTTGTACCGTGACAGTTGGGTCGGGGTGCACTTCATCTCGGGGTAGATGTCCGTAGACCAGCCTTTTTCATTGAGAACGTACTCCTGTGTTTCAAGAGGGGAAGCGACCATAATCACATCGAGTGCACTGTCTTTGGGCGTGTAGAAGCCTTCTCCGCTTCGGGTGAGTGTGATCCTCACACGGGCACCGCCCTTGAGATTTTCCGCGTCGAGCAGGGTCCGGATGTCCTCTCGAATACTGGCAGGAGTAAACCCCAAAGGCGCATGGATGCGGTGTGCCTTGAGACCTTCCCGAATGCGCTGGTGATGGTCCTCCAAAAAGAGGGGGACTCCATTGGCAACGCGGATGGTCTCGAAAATGCCGTCAGCAAAGAGAAAGCCTCGATTTTTAATCGGCAATCCAGCGGATTCCGGGAGCAGTTGTCCATTGTGAAGGAGATGCGGCACGTTGGGCGAAGTTAAGGCTGACCTTCAAGCGGCAGGCTTACCCATTTGGCAAGAGGGGCATTGGGGGCCAGAAGGACGCCATGCCGGACACCGGCCCCAAGTGCACATTCGATGTCGCGCGTCTTGTCTCCAAACATCCAACATTGATCTGGATCAAGCCGGTGCTTGGCCAAGGCCTTTTCGACCATCAGTGAACCTGGCTTTCGACTGAGACTCGCACCGTAGTCGGGATGGTGAGGGCTATAGAAGATGTCATCCAATGAGGCTCCGATGTCGTCGCAAGCCGCCCGCAGTGTGCTGTGAATCGCCTCTACTTCGCCGTGACCGTATCGTCCTTTGGCGATGCCGCCTTGGTTGGTGATCAGAATCAGCTTGAAACCGGCGGACTTCCATCTGCGCAGAGTGTCTAACACTGTGGGGAGAATGTGAAATTCCTCAACGCACGTGGTGTAATCGCCCGGGTCGTGATTGATGATCCCGTCTCGATCCAAGAGAATGGCCCGGTTGTAAACGGGAGGGATTGAGGATTCCATTGTTTGTTGTCAGGTCAACGAATTCGGGTTCCGTTCGGTACATTTTCCGGCACAGAGAGCAGTCCGACGTGTTTTCCATGCACGGCGCCAAGGACCAGACACCTGCTGGTGTGCGGTCCAACTTGCTTGGGCGGCAGGTTGACCACCGCGACGATCTTTTTGCCCAGAAGTTCGTCTGGTGTGTGGTCCTCAGTGATTTGTGCTGTGGACTTCAGAACGCCTAGGGGACCGAAGTCAATTTGAAGAATGTATGCAGGGCGTCGGGCACCTTCGAACGGACTGACTTCTAAAATGGTGCCGACACGCATGTCGGATGCAGCAAAGGCGGAAATGTCCACAAGTGACTCAACCGTACCATTCGTGCTGTTCATGCTTCGAAATTAGGGCGCAAGGGCGTTTAACTTGGGGGCATGGAATCCACAGCATCCAGCAAGTCCCAAGGATGGAGGGCATGGAAGGAAGCCGTCGAGGCCGGATGGAGAGGGGAGGAGCTGCCCCAAACGCACGTCGAACTCGATGGGGGCGAAATCTCCATTCCGGCATACCATCCCTTTCGGACTGCGGAATCGGTAAGGATACAGTCGCGTGAGCCATGGCAAATTTCTGTGGACATCACCGCAGCTGAAGAGGTTATGCCCGCTTTGGAACGGGGTGTCGAGGCCATGCGGTTGATGGCTTGCCAACATCCAGCCGCATGGCTTAAGGGGGTCGTTCGGGATTACGTGGACATCGAATGGGTGGGCAGCGCAAAACAAGCCGCCGAGATGCAGGGAGATTGGCTGCCAGTTCAAGGAGGTGTCCTACATGAATGGTGGTCTGGTGTGGATTTTCAATCGCATGTCAGTGCCCTCGATTCGATGGGAGGACAAGGCCTACGGGCTTGTCTAATCACCGACTTGCCCGGCCTTTCTTGGTCTCGATCGGGACGACTGGCTTTGGTTGTGAAAGCTGCCGAGGAGGCGGCGAAAGCCATGGGTGGAGACGCTTCACGGATTTGTATTGACTTGACATTGGATCGCGATCCGGTGGTGGGCTTGGCTCAGACTGAGGCGCTAAAACGGTTGCTCATCCATGCGGTGGGGGAAGACAATTGGCCTCGGTTGCGTGCTTTGCCGGATTCGAAGGGTTTGTCTCCTGAGTCGGGACGGGACAACCTAGTGCGACAGACGATCTCCTCTCTGGCTGGGGTCATGAGTGGATTTGACGCTGTGGCGGCGGGACAACCTGACCCCGAAGGGAAGCTGCTCGATCTTTCGGAGTCGGCGAAATGGTCCAGAAATGCCCTGCACTTGTTGAGGGAAGAATCGGGGCTTCAGCACCCGAAGGCCATTGTGTCTCCTGTTGTGGACTGCCTCGCTGAAGCCCTCTGTGAGGCAGCAAGACGCCATCAGGTCGCTTGGGGAAGCATGGACGCTGCAGATGCTGCGCGAAAAATGCCGGCTGAGATTGAGCCAGTCCGGATGGATGCCCCATCTCCAGGAACAGGAGGAGACCTTGAATCTTCGGATGCGGGATGCACGCCATACCTCAGAGGACCATACGCCAGCATGTACGCCCAAAGGCCTTGGACGATTCGACAATATGCCGGATTCAGCACGGCAGAGGCGTCCAACACATTCTATCGCAAGAACCTTGCGGAGGGTCAGAAGGGACTGAGTGTCGCCTTTGATTTGGCGACGCACCGAGGATACGACAGTGACCACCCTAGGGTGTCGGGCGACGTGGGAAAGGCAGGTGTGGCCATAGACAGTGTCGAGGACATGAAGCGCTTGTTTGATGGCATCCCCCTCGACCGCATGAGTGTGTCGATGACCATGAATGGGGCTGTGCTTCCAATCATGGCCTTTTACATCGTGGCTGCCGAAGAACAGGGAGTGTCACCAGAATTGCTCGCGGGAACCATCCAGAACGACATCTTGAAGGAGTTCATGGTGCGGAATACGTTCATCTACCCACCGGCTCCGAGCATGCGGATCATCAGCGACATCTTCGCGTTTACTGCGGCGAACATGCCGAAGTTCAATTCGATCAGCATTTCAGGCTACCACATGCAGGAAGCGGGGGCCACTGCTGAGCTTGAGTTGGCTTACACCATTGCCAACGGGTTGGCCTATGTGCAAGCGGGAATTGACGCAGGACTAGATGTGGATCGATTTGCACCTAGACTCAGTTTCTTCTGGGGCATCGGAATGGACTTGATAACGGAAGTGGCAAAACTCCGAGCAGGTCGCGTCTTGTGGGCGCGGCACATGGCTCGGTTCAATCCAAAGAACCCGAGGTCGTCCATGTTGAGGACCCATTGCCAGACGAGCGGTTGGACCTTAACTGAGCAAGACCCCATCAACAACGTGTCGAGGACAGCTCTGGAGGCACTCGCAGCAGTTTGGGGCGGCACCCAAAGTCTACACACCAATTCGCTCGATGAGGCCATTGCACTGCCCACAGAAGATTCTGCTCGGATTGCCCGAAACACCCAGTTGATTTTGCAACAGGAGGCGGGCACAACCCGTTGGGTGGATCCGCTTGGCGGAGACCAGACGGTAGCGGCAAAAACGAGGGAGCTCATTCGACGTGCAGAGGCCATTATCCAAGAAATGGAGGAGGCCGGCGGGATGCCTCGGGCAATCGACTTGGGCTTGCCTATGCTGGGAATAGAAACCGCAGCCGCAGAAAAGCAGTCCCGTATCGACGCGGGGATTGATCGCATTGTGGGCTTGAACCTGTTTGCGGGCCGCGCCCCCGAAAACATGGAGTTGCTCAAGGTTGAGCATGAGGCTGTATTCAAGGGTCAAGTAGAACAGCTCCAATCCCTCAAGCGTCAACGCGATGATTCGGCAGCTCAATCAGCCCTTCAGGCGATGGAGGTGGCGGCACGGGGTGATGGAAACCTGATGGCCGCGGCCGTTGAAGCTGCTCGCTTTCGGTGCACCCTTGGGGAAATATCTGAAGCGCTCGAGCGCGTATTTGGACGGCATGTGCCTGTTGTTCGCCCAGTTCGGGGTATTTTCAGAAAGCAACTGGGAGAACGCGAAGAATTCAGGATGGCCGTGGAGAAAGCAGAAAAGTTTGCAAAATTGGAAGGGCGACAGCCCAGGATTCTCGTGGCCAAAATGGGCCAAGACGGTCACGATCGCGGGGCCAAGGTCATCGCAAGTGCCTTTGCAGACCTTGGCTTCGATGTGGACCTTGGTTCTCTTTTTCAGACGCCTGATGAAGTTGCCCGTCAAGCGGTGGAGAATGACGTTCATGTGGTCGGGATTTCTACACTTGCCGCAGGCCATTTGGTCTTGGTCCCAGCCTTGATGAAGGCACTTTGTCAGTATGGGCGGCAAGACATGTTGATCGTGGTGGGCGGCGTGATTCCGAGGGAAGACTATGCAGCGTTGTACGATGAAGGAGCAACGGCCATTTTCGGCCCCGGGACACCAGTTGTCCAATCGG
>CACAUH010000027.1 GCA_902535565.1 uncultured Bacteroidota bacterium
AAGGCCAGCCCCTTCCTCAACACCTCCTTCAGCGCTCGACATGCCCTCCGTTTCAGGAGCGACCCTCTTCACATTGCCGCCCAGGGCCAAAGGCTCAGCCGAAGAAGTCCAATCTGCTAAAACAGATGAATCAATGCGATTGCTAACCCAATCGCCCCAGCCTTGCACGTTCGCTCCAAGGGTCAAGGATTCGGCTTCTGCCCCAGTGGCTGCATCTTGTGGCACGCGGGGGCCATCCTGACTGCGCAAATCGGCCAACATTGCCCAGTCCACATCGCCTCGCTCCACCATGGTCCAGCCCCGTCCCTGCTTCCTCAATTCCCACGATGAATCAGCAGCGCCGAACGATTCTGACACAATCTGTCCATCCCTGTCCTCCAGAACAATCCGCACACCGACTGCGCTTTCCTCAGAGAGGATGGATTGAAATTCGGCGCCTTCTCCATCTAGCTTTCGCACGCTGATCTCTTCACCATTGGAATACACCCGCAACGTCATCCCATCCGAGGCCACTTCATCTGCCAACCAGCTGACAGAACCTGCATCAAACGGGGCATCGGAAAGTGCCACCCGATAGGCGTGTATTCGCCCCTCGCGCGCCGCACGGTTGGAGGACATCCACGCTCCCCCATCAGGTTCCGGGATGAAGAACTCGTCATCGTTGACAGAATTGACTGGGAACGGCAGCCGCTCTGGACTGCCCACCGGCCCTTCCAACCCCCATTTGACAGCATAGATGTCTTGGCCACCAAGGCCACCAGGACGGTTGCTCGAGAAATACAGCACCCCATCCTTTGACAGGTAGGCCCCCCGCTCGTCATAGACGCTGTTGACCGAATCCGAGAGCCGATGTGCCTCACCATACTCTCCCCCCACGAGGGAAATCTGATAGAGGTCCCATCCCGTTTTTCCCGACTTACCGAGAGAAGCATAGACCAGAACAGTATCACCATTGTGAAACGCAATGCGGCCAGGCTCAGTCTTGTTGTCCGCCTTCGAACGCAATGCCTTAGGGGTATTGACCAAGCGAATTCCCGGTGTTTGAGGCCGGTAAAAACGAAAAGCCCCATCAGGATCCGCAGGAAAACGATCCAAAACATCAAGCCCAATGGCCTCTGTCGGATCCCAAATCACAGCGGAGCACATGGATGACCCGATCCTGGCTTCTTCCTTGAAACGCGCTTTCTTTCCTGCAGCTGCCAAGTATGCCGCGTAGAGGTCCCTTGCCCGGTCAAAGTCATATTCTAACTGCGCAAGGCGGGCACGGTGAAACTCCACATCCACCTCTGGACAGCCCAACTTAATGGCAATGCGCAAATGGCGCCTCGCCAGCGTCAAGCGCCCAGGCTCTCGCAACGCACAACCGGCGAGCCTGCCGTGAAGGCATCCCTCTTCCGGGAACAGACTGACCAACCGCTCATAATCTGCAAGTGCATCGAGGAGCCTTCCCGCTTCATACGCCTCCTCAGCACGAGCCCTGAGTTCTTCTATGCCCTGCTGATTTTGTGCATTTACCGGGGTCAGACAAGACAACACGACGCACGACAGAAGCCCGAATCTTCGGGAAAATGAGCCCCATTGGGGACGCTTTGAAACGCGTGCGCGCGACATGATGGCAAATTGAGGCGCACAGACGCACAACTGCACCGGAACAGCGTGGTTTTTCAACAGGAAGAACCGGAGCCTTTTCCGGAGAAGGGCCGCGATTACCTTTGCGGCCACAATCAGCACACCATGCCCAACGCCTTCTTCCAAGTCCCTTATCCAGAGAATGAACCCGTTCTCGGCTACGGCCCAGGCAGCCACGAACGCGAGGCACAACTCGCCGAGTATGAGCGTATGTTGAATCAGGATCCAGTGGCCGTGCCCATGGTCATTGGTGGAAAGACCGTTTTCACAGAGGACAAGCGACCGCTGACACCACCACACGACCACCAACGCGTCATTGGCCACGCCCATTTTGGCACTGGCGAACACGTCAAGGACGCCATCGATGCTGCATTGTCCGCGCGCCCTGCTTGGTCCGCTTTGGATTGGGAGCAACGCGCCAGCATCTTTCTGCGGGCAGCTGAAATGCTCGCCGGCCCCTGGCGAACTCGAATCAATGCTGCCACCATGCTTGCCCAGGGCAAGAACCTCCACCAAGCAGAAATCGATGCAGCATGTGAGTTCATCGACTTTCTCAGATTCAATTGCCACTTCGCCCAAGAAATCTATGCCCAGCAACCCGAGAGCGCACCCGGCCTCTGGAATCGCCTCGAATACCGCGCCTTGGAAGGCTTCGTGTTTGCCATCACCCCTTTCAACTTCACTGCAATTGCGGGGAACCTTCCCATTGCCGCGGCCTTGATGGGGAACGTCGTCGTCTGGAAACCTTCTGACGACCAGATTTACTCTGCCCACGTCATTATGGAACTGCTCCATGCCGCGGGATTACCAGAGGGCGTCATCAACCTCGTCACTGTCGATGGCCCAGAAACGGGAGACGTGGTCTTCTCTCACCCAGACTTCGCTGGACTGCACTTCACAGGCAGCACTGGTGTGTTTCGTCACCTTTGGAAAACCATCGGGGAAAACATCGCCCAATACAAGACCTACCCGCGCATCGTAGGTGAAACGGGCGGAAAGGACTTTATTCTGGCGCACGAATCCGCCAACGTGGACGAGGTCATCACCGGAATCATTCGGGGGTCGTTTGAATTCCAAGGACAGAAGTGCAGTGCGGCCAGCCGCGTATACCTTCCCGACAACCTATGGCCTGAAATTCAAGAGAAACTGGTCTCAGAGGTGGGAACGTTGAAAGTTGGCTCGCCTGGTGACCCCACAAATTTCATGGGGGCCGTTATCAACCGACGCTCCTTTGACAACATCAAAGGTTACATCGAATACGCTCGAAGCAGTGCCGATGCAGAGATACTCTGCGGTGGCGGATGTGATGACAGCGTTGGCTACTTCGTCCAACCCACGGTCATTCTGGCCAAAGACGCCCACTTCAAGACCATGGAGGAAGAGATTTTCGGACCAGTCGTCACCATTTTCGTGTATCCAGCTGACCAATTTGACGCCATCCTCGAAACCGTTGATTCAACAAGTGAATACGCATTAACAGGAGCCATCTTTTCTCGAGATCGATACGCCGTAGATGACGCCATGCGCGCTTTGGAAAACGCCGCTGGCAACTTCTACATCAACGACAAGCCAACGGGTGCCGTGGTTGGACAGCAGCCCTTTGGGGGTGCCCGAGGCTCCGGAACCAATGACAAGGCGGGGTCGTATCTGAACCTCCTCCGGTGGGTAAGCCCCAGAACAATCAAAGAAACCCTCTGCCCACCAACGGACTACCGCTACCCCTTTCACCAAGATTGAAGCCAGCGAGCATACTGAATGAAAAAGGGCGCCGTTTGGCGCCCTTTTCAATTACTGAAATGCACTGGGAATCAGCCTTTCTTTGCAGCTGTCCTGCGGGCTGTTGTCGCCTTCTTGGCAGCAGGCTTGGCTGCCGCTTTCCGCGTGGTCGCCTTCTTCGCAGCAGGCTTGGCTGCCGCTTTCCGCGTGGTCGCCTTCTTGGCAGCAGGCTTGGCTGCCGCTTTCCGCGTGGTCGCCTTCTTCGCAGCAGGCTTTTCAGAAGCGGCAGATGAAGGACGACGTGGCTTTCTGCCTCTGTCATCCATTGGTGTTGCAGCGACTGAGTCGAACAACTTGTCATACGGCGCCTTCAACTTGCCCTCAGATTCCAACCAAGAGCTGAGCACGAGAAACTTCTCTTTTTTGCCGGGAAGGCCCACCGTATCGATTTTCTTCAGCGTGTTTCGCAAACGGAATGCGGCATTCAGAACACTCGCCTTTGCATTCTTCGCACGATCAGCAGAAATGTTGTTCAACACCATCGCATCGCGAACCAACTCGGAGTAGCTCAATGGCCGATCACACTGACGAAGACGCCGCAAAATGAAGTTGCCCCAAACGCTCTTGGGCCCGCGCTTTTTGGGTCTTCCTGCTCTTTTTGACTTTACCTCAGTCTCTGTCTTCCTCGGACGCCCTGGTCCGCGCTTGGCAGGTACAGAGGCCAAAGCACTGGGCTGGACCGAAGCCCCGCTTACTGAAACCGCATTGCCACCCAATCGGGCAATGATGTCATCTACGTGCTGCAGTTTCGCAGCCAATTGAATGCGCTCCTGTTCATAGAAGCTTTTGATAGCGCTAAGCTCAGCTGAACCCAGACCTGTTGTTGCTTTTTTTGCCATGTGCAATTTTTACATGAATACGTAATCGTATTTGTCAGGGGCCGCGAAATAACAACATTTTATGTCAATCAAAAAAAGTACCATAGTCCTGAGAGAACAAATCCCCGGGGACATGCCCCGGGGAAGTCAAGGCCGTAAGCCGGATTCTGTTGTCCCGGAGGACTTCCACCATTGATCTGCGCAACCTACCCTCCAGCATCGGACGGGCAATCCTCAAGCACTGGTATACATGGTCTTGCAGCCCGAAAGGTTTTCCTAAGCCGTGCGGTCACCCGACACGCTGGTGGGCTCTTACCCCACCTTCTCAGCCTTGCCTGTGCCCGAGGGCCATCGGCGGTCTAAATCTCTGAAGCACTGTCTGTCACCCTTGCGGGCGCCTTCCCTTTCAGGAAGTTCGGTACCCTATGCTGTCCGGACTTTCCTCACCGACCCGAGGGCCGGTGCGGTGGAACACCTTGAACCGTAAAGATACACTTGAACCAACCACTCAAAAACCCATTACCACACAATCAAAAACCACACGGATGTGCAAACCTCACCTCCAAAACACCGATTCCAAATGCCGTTGAAATTCAAAAACTCAAGTCAAAAAGAAAAAGTACGCTACATTACAAATAGGATAATTCCTACACAGGGCGGATTGTGACCCATCCTGCACAAGCGGCAACAAAAAGCAGATTTACATTCGCCTACACCTCCCATGCAGCCCACCAGCTAACACCATGGCCACGTACGCCGTCATCAAACCGTATGGCACCCTGAGCCAGTTCACGCCAGAGGCGGGCCATCCGACCCTACGTGACCTGGGGAATTTCCCTCCCGATGTCTACCCCATCGGAAGGCTTGATCGCGACTCAGAAGGCCTGCTCCTGTTGACCAACGACAACAGCCTCAAGCGCCGCATCCTCGAAGGACACAACGGAAAGAAAATCTGGAAAACCTACCATGTCCAAGTTGAAGGCCTTCCGACGGAAGAAGACCTTCGAACATTGGAACGCCCGATGCAATTGAAAGCCAAAGGCAAGGTCTTCAACACCCGCCCAGCAAGGGCCAAACTGCTCCCTGATGATTTCACCGCACCTTGGGAAAGAACACCCCCCATCCGCTATCGGGCCAGCATCCCCACAACGTGGGTCGAAGTCCAACTCGACGAAGGCAAAAACCGGCAGGTCCGAAAGATGACCGCCGCCATCGGCTTCCCTACCCTGCGCCTCATCCGCCACGCCATCGGCGGATTCACCTGCCACAGTCCACAGGTGATGTCTGAAGATGACATCCAAGCTTTGGCATTGTAGATCGCTTTCCAATCACTGACCACACAGGCCCTGTAATTCGAAGATCAAATCATAGAAGATGGTGCTGGAACTACTGTAACCATTCAAAATCACAAGTTGCCAAGTCCCATTTCCGCTCAATGGAAGTTCTGGGGTTAACTGAGCAGAATACACTCCAGTGGCACCAGAGTTCCAGTCGCTCGGCCAGAGTTGAACCTCATCCAGCGGATACCCCACGGACGACATGGTAATATTAAACCCATCCATTCCCATCACAACACCTTCTGGACTGATCAAAGCAAACCCCATATCACCTGGCCAGGAGCCTCCATTTTGTGCCCAATTCGATGTGATTGAGATTTGACTGACCTCACCGGTTGCTTCGAATGGGAAAACCTCGATCTCTGAAGCGTAAAGAACAGGGCCAAGCGCCATCGTCGCACTCGCACCTGAACAATCGTCGGTATCCACCAAACATTCACCGTCCACACTGAATTCCGGCAGGCAATCCCCATTACAATCATATCCGTAGTCAGGGAATGTGCAGGCGGCGTTGTTGACGTATGTCCCGGGACCATCATAATTGCAGGCGGACTCCACGTTGCAGATTGCACAACTCAGAAAATCACAACTGCCGTCATCTTCGTTGGCCTCCGGATCGAAATTGCATGCCCCTTGTTCGATGCACCCCAAAATAGAACGCAGACAGCGTATTGAAAGCCCAAATTGTGTATAGGCCCAGTCTCTGTTTATTCCAGAGTTATAGACAGCCAACCTTTGCCGCTCAACTTGATCAGAAACCCACCAATCACCTTGTTGTTGGATTGCAAGAAAGTTACCCCACTCATCTCGATGCCCACCCATTAGGGCTGCATATCCAGTTGAATTCTCCCCCCCACTAGACTCGGCCTTCAATGCCGAACCCACTCCCTGGGCCTCACCGCGCCATCCGCTGTTGTTCACCTCTGTCGCAGGCATGCCAAGGAACAGCTCCAATTCCTTCCATTCTTCATCTGTGGGCACGTGCCAGCCCACAGGACACACCTCGCGGTTGTCCTGAACAGCATAGTCGTTGTACAGATAACCACTTACCTGTGCAATGGCTTCATCGTTTTCATAGGCCACGTAAGCCCCTTCGTTCGTCGAACTCCACTCCACTGGATCTTGGGTGTTGTTAATGCCTTCGCCATTGCGGTATTGTGTGGTTCGAAGGTTTTCTTGGAACCAGCATTGGTTGCCAATGGCCACCACATCATAATCGTAGCCGTGAAAGGAGACAGACGAGGAATCCGTGCACCCCACAAGGGTTGAACAGCTTCCATCATTGACATTGGCTAAGGGATTGTATTCGGCAAACCCTTGCAAGGTGCAACCTGGTACGCTCGGCGTGGCGCAACTTCCATCATCCAAATTGGCCAACGGCGCATACTCGAGGAAATTCAAGTCCGTGCAACCAAACGTCGGCAATTTGCGAATGCATCGCACGGACTGGCCCCGTGATGCACCAACAGTGGCAATACTCATGGACTCTGTATCGTGGGTAAGGCGCACAGAGTAGGCACCTGACCCGCTCTGACTCCTCGTCCAGAACAATGCATCAGTGCCTTGGTCCTGATAACCCAAGGTTCCATACCCCCTCTCTCCGGCGGGTAAAGCCGTGAAGCCACTGCTGTTGGTCGCCCCTGTATTCGGTGCAGCCCAATGCACTGTGCCTGCCTCTTTTAGGGCTCCACCAGCCAACGGCCACGAGCCATACGTGCCGCCAACTTCATATCCGAGATTGGACCAATCATTCTCACTCGCAACCTCCCAACCGGTAGGGCACACTCCACGAGAGTCTACAGTGGTGAGCCAATTGTAAAGCAGCCCATACGTTTCCACTGCTGCATCGTCATCGCTATACACCGAATAAGCACCGACACTGGCACTGTTCCAATCCTCCTCAAGCGGCAAATGGTCAATGGGATCTCCATTGGCATAATGGGTGGCCCGCAAATTCTCTTGAAACCAACAGCGGTCGCCGATGGCCACCACCCCATACTCCACCCCATTAAAGGCATACGACGTCTGGTTCAAGCATGGCTCGAGAAGCGTGTCGTAGAGGCCATCCCCGTCGGAGTCCGCCGCATAGTTTTGGCAATCGCCTTCTGTATCGGGCTGATTTCCGGCACAATCGCAATCGCCCTCGGGAATGTCGGAACAACCGCAGTCATAAATCGGCCCGGGGCCATTGCACACCCCGCAACCATCGTAGGTGCCGTCGCAGTCGTCGACATCGTCGCAGATGCCATCGCCGTCGCTGTCGTCCACGCCGATGCACGGGTCGATGTTGTCGCAGATGTCATCCTGGTCCACATCTGGGGTACCGAGGCAATCGCATGCATCTGGGGCAATGCCCGTGCACCCGCAATCGTAGATGGCCCCCGGCCCATTGCAGATGCCACACGCATCGTATTCTCCCACACACGCGTCGTTTCCATCGTCGTCGCAAATGCCATCGCCGTCGACATCTTCTAGACACGTGCCCCCGCACACATTGAGGGCGTCCAATTGGTTGCCATCGCAGTCGCAGGCTCCCTCTGCAATCGGATCGCAGCCGCACTCCTCAAGCGCTCCTGGTCCACCGCAAATGCCACATTCATCCTCGTAGATGCAAGTCGTTGGGTCCAATACCGTGGCCTCATCTTCATAGTTGCACGCATTGATGTCGGTACACCCCAAGCGCTGGGCGCGCCATGCTGGCGTGGTCCCATCGAGCATCAACCCGTCCCCCGGATTGCCGGTGGGAACCAACATCCACGCTTCCCCATCCCAGTACAGCATTTCCCCCGGCTCAGAACCAGGCAACATGGGAATGGTCACCGTGTCTGTGGCAGATGAACCCTCGGCTGCATCCTCCAGCATTTGGATGTACTCGGTCAGGGTCTGTCCATCCACTATGACTTCAACCGGCGAGAATTCGGTTCCGAACAAAGGCAAGAACGACAGCAAGTCCGGAGCACCGATTGCACTGTCGGCATTGAAGTCTGGATTGTATGGAAGTTCAATGGTCTGCTGGGCGACAGCTGACAACATGCCAACAGAGAGCAAGACAGTGAGAGCAAGGGTTCTCATCGAAGATTGTTTTGGTCTATGTAAAATACCTTATCCCACACCCACCCCAAAAGAACACGGCCCATTCATGACATCGAACTTGTAAACGGCTGACCAACAGACCCTAATTTGAGCCCATGAAGCGACGGAAATTCTTAAGCGGTGGCCTGCTCGGATTGGGCGGCCTGATGGCCTCCCGCGGACTCAAGGCACAGGTCCCCAACGAAGACTTCAATGCCTTCCTCGGCGAGCGCGTCGCCCAGGCCGGCCTGCAAGGCTCCGTCTTTGACCTTCAGACCGAAGCCCTGCCGAAGGTGCGCATTGCCCTCATCGGGCTCGGCAACCGGGGCAGCAGCCTGATCAACATGCTGGAGTGGCTCGTGGGAGAAGGCAACGCCGAAATCACGGCCATCAGCGACATCAACCCCGCCAAGATTGAAAAGGCCGCGGCGCGCATTGGAGAATTCCAAAAGGACGCCCCGCGGACCTACACCGGAAGCGACGCGGCATGGAAAGCCGCCTGCAGCACAGAGGTGGCCGACCTGGCCCTGATCTGCACCCCTTGGGAATGGCACACGCCCATGGCCGCCCACGCCATGCGCCAAGGCCTGCACGCCGCCAGCGAAGTCCCCATCGCCACCACCTACCAAGAGGCCATCGACCTGGTGCAGGTCGCCGAGGAGACCCAGCGCCACTGCATCATGCTGGAGAACTGCTGCTACAACGGCGAGGAGCTGTGGATCATGCAGATGATCAAGGAGGGCGTCTTTGGCAGCCTCACCCATGCCGAGTGCGCCTACCTGCACGATCTGCGCGTGATGATGCTCGACCCCACGTACTACGAGGACCGCTGGCGCTTGAAGCACCACCTCCACCGCAACGGCAACCTCTACACCACCCACGGCTTGGGCCCCGTGTCGATGTACTTCGACATCCTGCGCGGCGACACCCTGAGCCACCTGGTGAGCATGAGCTCCAAGGAGGCCGCACTGAGCGAAGCCATGGCCAACACCGACGAAACCGCCCTGCAAGACATGGCACAGCGCGTCAAGTGCGGCGACGTGAACACCACCCTCATCCGCACCGTAAACGGCAAGAGCATCATGCTCCAATTCGACACCCACAGCGGCCGCCCCTACAGCCGCCTCGACAAGGTCGTCGGCTCCAAGGCCACGCACTACGGCTACCCCTCTCGCCTCTATGTGGACAACGGCCCCTCTTGGGGCCACAGCTGGCTGGACGACGCCGAGACTGCCGAGATGCGCGACCGTTACGCCCACCCGCTCTGGACCAAACTCCAGGCGCTCGCTGCCGACCACAAGCAAGGGCACGGCGGCATGGACTTCGTGATGATGTTCCGTTTAATCCGCTGCCTCAACCAAGGCCTCCCGCTCGACCTCAACGTCTATGACGGCGTCCTCTGGAGCCTCACCGGCATCCTCGGCGAAGAATCGGTCTCCCGCGGCTCCGTCCGCATCAACATCCCCGACCTTACCGGCGGCAAGTGGCGCCGCGCCGCGTCACACCCCGTCCACCGCGACATCGCCTAACCCCACAAGTCAGCGCTACACAACAAGACGCTCAAGTTCAGCTGTGACAAGAAGCACAACATAACGGGCAAACGCCACCCCAGCCCAATACATCAAGCAGGCACTGAGTAATCGCCGGATTTCGACCTCCGGCCGAAATCCGCCACGTACTCCCCGTCGGCCTGCGGCCTCCAAAGTTTCAAAGTGTCAACCCTCCTTCGCTTCGCTCAATCGGCATCCCTGAGACAACGCACGGAGAATCCGCGGCGTGGAACGTAGCTGGCCCGGATGATGGCTGGAAGGTTGTAGTACAACCTCCGGGCCCAAGCACTGCTGCTATAGGGACCCTGTGACGAACTCCACCAGTTGCCGATGTTCCCGGCATTGTAGAAGGGGCCATAGTCGACGCTGCGGAGGCCGCCCGGAAGGGCCGAAAACCCAAAGTCATCAGTGCCGTTGCCGCCACCGTCCCAGCCTGACGTCGACTTCAAGGCTGTGCCTTCGGCGCCACTGTGGCCGTTTGCACCCAAGTAATCCTCCAATTCCGTCCACTCGCCATCGGTTGGAACGTGCCAACCAGATGGACACAGGCCACTTCCGTTGTTTACCGCATACCAGTTATAAAGACGGCCATAGGGGGCCACATTGCTTTCATCGTTGTCGTAATCACAGCGCGCACCCGTGCTCAACCCTGACCATGCAATATTGCCGGCGACCTCAGGGATGTCGCTGTCGTCCGCATACACCGTCGTGCGAAGGTTCTCGGCAAACCAGCACTGGTCGCCGATCTCCACCACAGAATAGGTGTACCCGTCCATCTCCACTTCTGAGCAGCTCGAAGCCAACGTGGCGCAGCTTCCGTCGTCCGTGTTGGCCGAAGCACTGTACTCGGTGTAGGCAGGGTCCGTGCAACCTTCCACGATCAGCGTGGTGCAGCTGCCGTCATCTGTATTTGCACTGGCACTGTATTCATTGTAGGCTGGGTCCGTGCAGCCTTGAACTTGAGTGAACGTGGTTCCATTGCTGAGTTGCACTTCGAACGTGCCCTCGGACAGTCTGATGATGGTGTCGACTGAGAACTGCGCTATGGAATCGTGCAATTCTTGGTTTTCCGAGGCGAGTTCCTGGATATTGAACAGGTCACAGTCGTCTTGACAGAAGAAAGGTGCCGACGCCATGATCATCAGCGCGGCAAGTAAATGGCGCATTTGGTATGGTTCAAGTCACGGAATTGAATCCCGTGTTTACTAAAATTAACGCGCAATGCCCTCAGCCGAAGTCAATCAGCACTCCCAATTTGTATGTGTGTATGCAGCAGAAAACAAATCAGAGGGCACGGACCCATTCGAAGCCTTCGCGGATAGCGCGCTCGGCGTCGATGCCGTAGGCCACCTTGGCGCCGCCGATGACCACCACCGGAACGCCTGAGGCTTCCAAGGCTTCAAGCGGCTCATTGTTGGACAGCTGTCCTGAGCAGAATACGACCGTGTCCACTTCCAAGAGTTGCTCCTCGCCCCCTGCTTCGATGCGCAGGCCGCCGGGTTCAATCGCTTTGTAGGCTACACCTGGAATGGCTTTGACGCCACGGAACCGGAGGGTGAGCCTGTGAATCCAGCCTGTGGTCTTTCCGAGTCCCTTACCGGGTTTTCCCGCTTTGCGCTGAAGGAGATAGAGCGTGCGGCCGTTGGCGGGACGCTGCGGCTCAACGAGGCCGCCATCGTGCTCGAGGGAGCCGTCTATGCCCCAGCTCTTGCGAAAGCCATCCACTGTTTCCTCTCCGTGGGGATGCGAGAGGAAATCGGCCACATCGAAGCCGATGCCTCCGGCGCCAATTAAGGCGACCCGCTGGCCGACCTCAGCCGCTCCGCTGAGCACCTTGTCGTAGGCCACGGCAATGGGCAAGTCGGCACCCGGAATGTTGGGAATGCGCGGCCGGATGCCGGCGCACCATGCCACCGCTTCAAATGGTTCGCCACTGCTGGCCGCCACCTGCACATCGCCCGGCTCAAATCGGGTATTGAGGTGGATGCGAACGCCATGTCGTTGGAGTTCGCTGTCGAAATACCGCAGGGTCTCGGCAAACTCCTCCTTGCCGGGAATTTGCCGGGCCAACAGAAACTGCCCTCCCAAGGCGGCCTTGGCCTCATACAGGTCCACCGTTGCTCCGCGCTTGGCGAGCTCCAAAGCAGTGGACATGCCCGCAGGGCCGCCGCCCACGACAGCGTAACGGCCATCGAGGTCCTTCGGTGCAACCTTAGGAAATTCGGTCTCACGCCCGGCGCGGGGGTTGACCACACACCCTGCGACTTGGGCCTTGAACGTGCGGTCGAGGCACGCTTGGTTGCAGGCGATGCAGGTGTTGATTTCAGATTCGCGTCCCTCCAAGGCCTTGGTGATGATGTCACCATCGGCCAGCCAGGGTCGCGCCATGGAGACCAAATCGGCACAGCCGTCGGCGAGCACCTGCTCAGCCACCTCCGGCATGTTGATGCGGTTGGTGGTGACCAGCGGGACGCCCACTTGGCCCATGAGTTTCTTGGTCACCCACGCGAAGCCAGCGCGGGGCACCATGGCGGCAATCGTGGGGATGCGCGCCTCGTGCCATCCGATGCCGGTGTTGATGATGTCGGCGCCCGCAGCCTCGATGACCTGCGCTTGCTCCACCACCTCGCCCCAGCCGTTGCCCTCCTCCACGAGGTCGAGCATGCTCAAGCGGTACATGATGGCGAAGTCGGGACCACAAGCCTGCCGGATGCGCGACACGATTTCCTCTGGGAACCGCACGCGGTTGGCGAATTCTCCTCCCCACGAATCTGTGCGGTGATTGGTCCGGCGAACGAGGAACTGGTTGATGAGGTACCCCTCAGAGCCCATGATTTCGACCCCGTCATATCCGGCTTCTCTCGCCAACAGGGCGCAACGGACATAGTCTCGAATCGTCTTCTCCACACCTCGAGCGCTCAGCCTCCACGGGCTGAACTTGCTGATCGGCGCCTTGCCTTTGGACGGCGCAACGCAGAATGGGTGATAGCTGTATCGGCCGCCATGGAGAATCTGTAAGGCGATGCGTCCACCCGATGCGTGCACTGCATCTGTTACCTGGCGGTGTTTGGACACCTGTCCCGACTTCATCAGCGTCGCACCGTGCGGGGCCAACCTTCCGGACCGGTTCGGCGAAATTCCGCCCGTTACAATCAGACCGGCTCCCCCCTCAGCACGCTCAGCGTAGAAGCGCGCCAATTTGTAAAACCCCTTGGGCTGCTCCTCCAAGTTCATGTGCATGGAGCCCATGATGACCCGGTTGGGCATGCGCATGCCAGCCACTTCCAGCGACTGGAAGAGGTGCGGGTATCTTGGATGCGATGGTGCCGGACCCGTCATGGTTACAATGTCGTGAAAACTAAGTCAATCCCCGGCAATTGAGCAGGGCTCTCCGAAATAAGACAAGACCACGAGGACATCAGCAACTCCCACAAGTCCATCTCCATCCACATCGGGCGGACAGCTTAAATCCACTGCGATGCATTGTTCGTCTGCCTGAGACCAAACGGTTCCTGTTCCACAAAATGTCTGGTAGGTGCACGACCCATCATCCTCAATGGCAGCAGGGTCGAAATTGTCTGCGACAGCCACCGTACAGCCCGAATATTCACTCGAGTATTCAGACCAGTTAACGGCAAACGGCACCGAAAACAGTCCGTAGAACCAAAAAACAGAACCGAAAACGGGTTCCCCGATCACCACCCAACGGTTCAAACCATTGAGGTCATCTCCATTCCATTGCACACCTGTCCACTTGGGCGGAACGACAAGATGCAGCTCCAAGGAGTCACCTTGAGCCTGTCCGAACTCAACCTGAACCTCGTTGGCGGCCTCAACGAATCGATAGGCCGAATCGACCACCAAATCGTGATGTACTTCCCTAGTGCCATCTGGCCAGAAAATCTCGAGGCTGTCCGCAGCCTGACTGGTAGCCAAACCAAAAAACTGAGCTGTGCTATGCTGCACGTACAAATCCTCACCCGCGCGCAACGTGCGTTGTTGCCTTCTCCCGGGCGAGTGCAGCACCATTTTGGTTCCGATGGCTTCGGAATTAGAATATGAACCACAAACTGACACCGTGATGCCGCCATGCTCAGGATGGGTCGATTCCACTTGATTCAACCAAACTGTTGCAAAAGGCCCAGTACCAAGCCCAACTCCATCAGGGTCGCCGTCACAATCTACATCCCCTCGAGCAATGCAATACATGGGCCTGTCTCGCCCCTCCCAATCCGATGTGTCTTCCTCAAATTCCAAGATGCCCCCACTTTCCGGAAGAATCTGGCGATACAAGTAATTGTCATAAACCTCTACTTCATTGGGGGAACCCTCAAAAATGAAGGGATTGGTCGCGATCATGAGTTCTTCTGCACCATCCAAGTCCTGATCGACCCACATGGCACCCCAGGACCAGCGAGTTGCATCAACGCCCACCAAAGAAGAAACTTCGAGCCATTGTCCCGAAACATGACGATCGAAAAACCCAGCCGTTAACTGCGAGTGGGGGTAATAATCATCCACCTGCTGGTTCGTCACAAAAATCTCCTCCATGCCATCCTGGTCAGGGTCTCCAACTGTAATTGACATGGAAGCCATGGAGACATCCAACCCAATTAAATCCGCTGACTCGATAAAAGTCCCATCGCCTGAATTGATATAAGCGCGGTTCGTCTCCGGTTCCCCACAATCCCCTTGGATACCGGCGTCATCGATGACGAAAAGATCGAGTAGAGCATCATCGTTGAGGTGCAGCCACACCCCTTGAAAAGTCGGGCGAGAACCGTCGGCAATTCCAGAGTACACAGACATGTCAACAAACACTCCATCCTCATGGCCGAGAAGCACATTTTCACTCATCCAAATATCCTCACAAGGCAAAGAGTATATCGAGACCATCACATCGAGATCGCCATCCACATCCATGTCGCAAAAAGCCATTCCAAGCGCGTGGCGGTTGGTTAGGATGTCCCAACCCCACTCTTCACTTCGGTCAATGAAACTCCCACCTTCATTGATCCACAACTGACTTTTTGATTCTTCTCCAAACCCGGAGAATGCCGAAAGCTCCATGCCCGCTGTGTGCAAAAAGTCACGATCACCATCGTTATCAATATCCAACCAAAATAGCGCTATGGGTCGACCAGTGGATGGGGTAATCCCCAAATCCACTTCTTGGAATCCATCCGGACCACCTGTGAAGAAATCGAGCCCACCAGACGCGTTGGCCAAAGTCAAATCATCCCAACCGTCAAGGTTAAAGTCCACTAAGCTCACCCCCTGCCCGAATAGATTTGTATACGCCAAAATTTCAGGATCCGGTTCGCTGAGCATCCATTGTGCACTCACCGAGTGCCCAAGTGCGACAAAAACCAGAACATGAAACCAACAAGACTTCAAAATGATGTCCAAGTTGAATAGCATCACAACCAAAATACAAGAACATCCAACGGCGAGAGTTAATCGAACTCGGAAAACCGGTCAACAAATTCGTTCCTGCGGCCCCGCGATGGGAGAATCTGATAAATGAACCGTCCCTCGTCCTCCTTGAAGCGGCGCTTGTCGTCCTTGAGGTCTGTGATGGCCTCGATGAACTGCTGGTCCTTGCTCGTGACGTTCATCACCCCATTCTTGTACTCGAAGTAATACCAGTTCTCTTCATCCAAATGGAAGTAAATCCGCAAGATGCCCTTGGTTCCTGCGAGGCTCCATTCCACACGGCCAGGCACCCGTCGGAACACCGGCACCTTGTCCATGGAGACAATGCCAATGCCGTTTTCGCCACTGACAAATGCGTCTTCGCTTGCGTCCCAAGTGAGGTCCAGCCCCGTCAGGAGCAACCGGTGCTGAATGGACGCCGGTGTCTTCTTGAACACCCCCATCAAGGTCATGCCACCCAGCACCTCATCTGCACCTTCCAGCCCCAGCCACTCGCGGAGACTGGGCTCAAAGGTGGTTTGTGTGATGTCCAGCGGAATGGCCGTCGGCCAAGCCCGAATCTGCTCTGCAAACAACTTCCAAATCGCATCTTCAAAAGGGAAGTCCATGCCGACCGTGAGCGAGGCTTCGATTCCCGTGCCTGTAGGAAACGCTTTGATCGACCCTGCCGAGCGCTGCGTCACCATGCCATAATCCACAGGCAGGCGAACCGGTCCGGACCCCGTCACCTCGCAGGACCCGGCATCGAGCTCGATGAGCGTCCCCGGCAGATTGGGCTGCATCATCTTGTCGGGGCTGCCCGCCTGGTATTTGCCAGACCGCTTGTCGTAGCGCAACTCCCCACTGGCCGACAGAATCGAGAACTCCCGATTGGACCGAATCTCGTCCACAAAGGCACCATAAGGCCCACCTCCCGGCTCATCCACATCCCTTAGGTATGCGCCAATGCCGAGGTGGTCCATCATCGGAGACCGCAGCGCCGTGTCCAACGGGATTCTGACATCCTTGGGGTCGATCACCGCTGAGAAGAGCAGCTGCTGTTTGTCGGTTTCCGGACACGCCGCCTCGAGTGAAACGGCCCCGTCAAACTCGAGGTGCTCACGCGCCGCTGCAAGCCGCACATCCCCCGAGAAACCAAAGAATGGACTGAGACCAAAGCCTTCTTGGATTGGAATCACACCTTGCCCGACCGTTTCCCCGCTTGTGTCGACCTCAACCACCTCGAGGCGAATGAGTTGCTCTAGCCCGTTCTCGTCCTCATAGAAAAGGCTCGCTTCGGCTTCGTAATCAAACCGCCCCAGAATGTCCACCTGCGCATCAAACAACCGGTGATGCCGAGTAACCACATTGGCCACGATACCCGCACGATATAGCCTGTCCATCTGTGCGCGTCGGCGCACCGTCACGCGGCCGCTGTCGGGTTCCACGAAGGCATCCGCTGTCCGGATAAACTTCACTTCCTCACATTGGATAACCGCCTCTGATATGTCATAAAAAGCCGTAGGCGCAAGGAAATTCAGGCTGTCCTGGTCATTGCGCGTGGAATAAAAATTGGACTTGGAAACCGCCTCATCCGTATCAATCACAAAGTCCTGAAGCGCCTCACGGCTAGAGGTCATGGCCATCTCATCCTTGTCCATATACCACTTGAACTCGTCCATGTAGCAGATGTACTGGTTGGCTGGCAACTCAATCTTGGTCTCGCCATCGTTTGATGCAAATTCACCAATGCGCGTATCGAAATCGATGGTGCAATGCACATTGTCGGTTTTGAAAGCCAGTGCCCCTTCGACGCGCTGGTCGAGCTGAAAAGCAGCTGTGTCACTCAGAATCCTTCGGCGGTCCAACCCGAAAAAGTCAGAGGTTAAAGAAGCGCCGCCAAAGCGCATTCTTCCTTTCGCACTCATTCCCGTGTC
>CACAUH010000028.1 GCA_902535565.1 uncultured Bacteroidota bacterium
GTCTTTGGCTTCGTTTTTCTTTGGAGCGGCCTTTTTCTTGGCTGTTCCACCGAGTTCGATGCCCTTGATTACCAGTTCGGTGAGAGACGGACGGAATCCGTTCAGCTTCTGGTAACCTTTCCGGCGCTTCTTCTTAAAGACAAGCACCTTGTCACCTTTCAGGTGGCGTTCAACCGTTGCATTAACGGCTGCGCCTGGGACTGCTGGGGCGCCAACGGACACTTTGGACCCGTCGTCCACGAGAAGCACCTGGTCAAAGCTGACTTTGGCGCCTTCCTCGTGTTTGAGCCGGTTCACATAGAGCCGTTGATCTTGCTGTACCTTGTATTGGTGCCCTGCAATTTCTACGATGGCGTACATGATGAAACCTCTGTTTTTTGAGGGGTGCGAAGATACGCCTTTTCGCGCGAGGTTGAAAACTTAGGACGAATTGGTTGCCATTCAAGAGGTCAACGCCTTCGATTTCTGCGGAAGTCAGAAGCTTTGGTAGGCTTCCCAAATGCCGAAAGCGTCTGGATTCATGGCCACGGTGTGGTCCCAGCTTCGTGCGTTGAGTTCGGCGGATGTTGTGGGTCCAATTGCCACAATGTTAGGGGGTTGTGGTCCGTTCCATAGGCGGACGTTTGTGGGTGAAGTGAAGCAAATCATGTCGCATGCCGGAGCCAACCCGGTGTTGGGTTCTGTTGCATAATGGACCCAAGGATGCAGGCTGGCAGATGAACCTAGGGTTTCCCAACGCTTGAGGCTTTGTTGGCTGTGGGGAATGGCCACAGATTCCTCAGGGGAGCACGCGTTAATAAAGGAACGCCAAGCATCTTTAGGGTCACCATTTCCACAGAATTCGAGCCGGCCACGGTCTTCAAGCTGAAGTGCTTCAGATGTTCCCGGTCCCGGTGTGGCAATTTTGACATTGGTGTGCTCGTGCAGCCAACCTGAACAAGCACGCACTGCGCCTGGGCTTCCAAGCCATACCCAGTTCATGGTGGTTCTGGGAATTGCCGGGTTTTTGATGGGGGTAGGGATTGCAGCTGGCCATTCAATGAGGGTGTCCCCGTTACCTTTTGCGAGTCGATGCAGCGTGTCGTGTGGTTTGGGGATGCGTGTGATGAGCAGGCGCCTTGGTTCCATTTCATTGAGCTTTTGAAGTGCTTCGGTGGAACTGGGGGCAAGGATGCGTCGCGGTCCATTTTTGGTTTGGAGGAAACAACGCAGGGGTTGATTTGGGCCAGAGTGATGGGCGCCAAAGGGCAATTGGCAACCGCCTTCCAAGGCGCGGAGAATGGCCCGCTCGTTTTCTATTGTTTGCGCTGTTTCTGGTGATTGGAGTTGGGCAAGCCAGTGTTTTCGCGGGTCTGACGCCCTCATTTGGAGTGCAAGGGCCCCTTGAGCAGGTGCGGGAACAAACTGTCTTGGGTCCAGTTTTTGCACGTGGAGGTTGCCGAGGTCGAGATTGAGCCTTTCAATTCCGGCGGCGGCAAGGACGATGGCATCGTACTGGCCTTCTTTCAGGCGCTGGATTCGGGTGGGGACGTTGCCCCTGAGGGCCTGTATGTCGAGATCGGGCCGGAGGAGAAGGAGCTGATCCCGGCGGCGCACAGAAGATGTCCCTACAGCACTGCCTTCTTTCAATGGCAACCAGGCTGCACTGCGGTGGGCTCTTGGGTGGACCAGCAAAACATCTTCGGCTGAGGCGCGGTCGGGAACCGCGGCGATACAAAGTCCCTCGGGTTGTTGTGTTTCGAGGTCCTTGTGGCTGTGTACTGCAAGGTCTATTTCGTTTGCTAGGAGCGCCAACTCGATTTCTTTTGTGAAGAAGCCTTTGCCCTCGAGTTTTTCGAACGCCTGAACCTGTTCTCTGTCACCTTGAGTCGACAAAACATGGATTTCACAGGTTCCACCATGCTTTTGAATGAGATCTTGCACATGGTGGGCTTGCCACATGGCGAGGTCGCTTCCTCGTGTGCCAATCCGGAAATGTGGGGTGTCGGACATGCGGTTCAGGCTCCGGGCTTGTCGAGTTGTTCCATTACGGCTTTCCGCGCCAATTTCATGGGAACGGAGAGGTATTTCTTTTCGAGGTAGGTCACGATTCTGTCCACCAGGTTCCGGGTGTCTCCATCCAACGCTTCTAATTCGTTCGCAAACACTTCTCCAAGGGCAGTGCTGCGAACTGCGGCGAGAAGCTCAGGCAATTCTTTCAGGGCGAGTTCAACTTCGCGCTGTTGCAAGCGTTTGGTCAACTCGATGACTGCGGAATCGATAATGCGCTGACAATCCCCCAAGGCGGCCCTGCGTCCTTCGGTGTTTTGATCGGCAATTGTCTTTAGCGCGGCGATGTCCACAACCTCGACATCGGTTCGGTTTCTGATGGAGGTGCCCACACCGGAGGGGACACTCAGGTCCAAGATGAAGGTGTTGCCCTCGGGCAGCAGTTCTTCTTGGGCATCGTCCATTACCAGCACATCACTTCCAGTGCACAAGAAAATTGCGGTGGGTTTTGATTCAATGGCCGCATTCAATGTTTCTATCGGCCCCCATTCCCACCCCCTTGGTTCTGCCAGGGCGCGGGCTTTTTCCGCAGTGCGGTTCAGCACGCGCACATCAGTGTGCCCATGCTTATCAAGATACCGGGCGATATTGGCGTTGGTTTGGCCTGCGCCGACCATCAATATGGGGGCGTCCGGGGCAATGGCCTTGGTCAGAAAGGCTTTCCATCCGAGGGCATTGACAGAGACACTGTTTTTTGCAATGTCTGTCTGGGTGAAGACCTGTTTGGCAGTTTCTATGACGATGCGCTCAGTGATGCGGAGTTGGTCTCCGGCCAATCCCCATTCTCTTGACCGCTCCATTGCTGACCTCACTTGTGTCAGGATTTCTCGTTCTCCGATGACCATGGATTCCAGTCCTGCAGCGACACGCAAGAGATGTCGGACTGCTTCGTCTCCGTGAAGGACCATGGCGTTGGCCATGAAGGACTTAATGTCCTGAGCATCTGGCTCGAAGGTTTGGAAGAGTTGTTGGAGTCGCCCCATGCAGAAATACGCCTCGTCCACTATGATGAATTCTACGCGGTTGCAGGTGGTCAGGTATGCGATGCCATGTATGCCGAGGTGGGCTTTTAGATGGGCTAAAAATGATTGTTGCCGGTCTTCGGGCACGTGCAGTTTGCCCAACTGCTCAATGGTTGCGTTCCTGTGGTTCAGGGAGACAATATGAAGATTTGCCGACTTCACGTTAAGCACAAAGGTCGGTCACGCGTTTGTTCTGCGGGGGATTCTGGTCTTTGGGTTGTGTGACAAATGTCACAAGAAGAACAAAATGAAGAAGGCGAGCCACAGGGGCTCGCCTTCTTTGCGTTGTTGTCTCTGCTGTGAATCAACCGCTGCACATTTCGCAGTCGGGTCCGTTTTCTATAGAGCAGGCGGCCACTTGCTCTTCGTGAGACATCTCAGTGACATCCTTAACGGGCTTGGCTTCTTCAGCGGGTTGCTCTTTGTACTTCTTGTCCACGGTGAACTTGATGGCGTCCGTTGCGGCTTTTGTACGGAGGTAGTACATGCCAGTTTTAAGGCCTGCACGCCATGCATGGAAGTGCATGGAAGTCAGTTTAGGTGCGTTGGCATTCTCCATGAATACGTTTAGCGACTGCGATTGGCAGATGTACGCTCCTCGATCCGCAGCCATGTCCAAGATGGCCCGCTGGGAGATCTCCCATGCGGTGCGGTACAAGACCTTCAGGTTCTCCGGAATATTGGGGATGTTCTGGATAGACCCGTTGGCTGCAATCAGCTGGTTCTTCATGTCCGCATCCCATAGGCCGAGCTTGGTCAAGTCGCGAAGCAGGTGGTTGTTGACCACGATGAACTCCCCGCTGAGCGTGCGGCGTGTGTAGATGTTAGACGTATAAGGCTCAAAGCACTCATTGTTGCCCAAGATTTGGGCCGTGGATGCTGTTGGCATTGGGGCGACCAAAAGGCTGTTTCGCATGCCTTTCTCCTTGATCTCCTCTTTGAGGACGTCCCACTCCCATCGGTCACTTGGGGTGACGCCCCACATGTCGAATTGGAGTTGTCCCTTGGAGGCTGGGGAGCCTTGGAAGCTTTCATAAGGCCCTTCTTCAATGGCCATGTCCTTTGATGCGCAACAGGCCGCATAGTAGATGGTCTCGAAGACGTCCTTGTTGAGTTGCTGAGCCTCTTCTGAATCGAAGGGGTAGCGCATCATGATGAACGCGTCGGCCAGGCCTTGTACGCCCAGTCCAACGGGACGGTGGCGCATGTTGGAGTTGCGCGCTTCTGGAATTGGGTAGTAATTCCTGTCGATGACCCGGTTGAGGTTTTTGGTGACCTGATAGGTCACTTCGAACAACTTGTCATGGTCAAATGTGCCTTCTGAGGTGACAAACTTGGGCAGTGCGATGGAGGCCAAATTGCAGACTGCAACCTCGTCTTTCGCTGTGTATTCGATGATTTCTGTGCAGAGGTTTGAGCTGCGGATGGTGCCCAAATTTTGCTGGTTGGACTTGCTGTTTGCCGCGTCCTTATACAGCATGTATGGAACACCGGTTTCTATCTGGTTCTCTACAATTTTGAACCAGAGTTCCTGTGCTTTGATGGTCTTCCGTCCTTTGCCTTCAGCCTCGTACTTCTCGTAGAGCGCCTCAAATTCCGGTCCCCAGCTGTCGGGGAGCCCTGGGCATTCATTGGGACACATCAAGGTCCAGTCTCCATCCTCCTCAACGCGCTTCATGAAGAGGTCGGGAACCCAAAGCGCGTAAAACAGGTCGCGCGCGCGCTGCTCTTCTTTTCCGTGGTTCTTTTTGAGATCGAGGAAGTCGAAGATGTCAGCGTGCCAAGGCTCGATGTAGACAGCGAAAGAGCCTTTCCGCTTTCCTCCGCCTTGGTCCACATAGCGTGCCGTGTCATTGAAAACACGAAGCATGGGGACGATTCCGTTGGACGTTCCGTTGGTTCCGCGGATGTATGAGCCCGTTGCCCTGATGTCGTGAATGGCCAGACCAATGCCTCCTGCGTTCTGAGAGATTTTAGCGCACTGTTTCAGCGTGTCATAGATGCCGCTGATGCTGTCTTCCTGTGTCGTGAGGAGGAAGCAACTGGACATTTGTGGCTTTGGGGTGCCTGCATTGAAAAGCGTGGGGGTGGCGTGTGTAAACCAACCCTCGGACATCATGTTGTAGGTCTTGATTGCATTCTCGATGTCATCCTTGTGGATGCCAATAGAAACCCGCATAAGCATGTGTTGAGGACGCTCGTATACCTCACCGTCCAACTTGAGAAGGTAGGAGCGCTCAAGTGTCTTGAATCCGAAGTAGTCGTAGCTGAAGTCGCGGTCGTAAATAATCGCGGAGTCCAACTCCTCGGAATGGGCCTCGATGATTTCCATTACATCATCTGCGACGAGGCTGGCGTCTTCTTTGGTTACCGGATCCTTGTATGTGTGCAGGTCGTGCATCACTTCCGTGAACGACTTTTTGGTCGTTTTGTGGAGGTTGGAGACGGCGATTCGTGAGGCGAGCTGCGCGTAGTCCGGATGGTTTACCGCGTTGGTTGCGGCGACTTCTGCGGCGAGGTTGTCCAGTTCTGACGTGGTGACACCGTCATAGACGCCTTCAATGACCCGCATGGCGACAGAAACGGGGTCAACATTTTGATGCAGGCCATAGCAAAGCTTCTTCACCCTGGCGGTGATCTTATCGAATTGGACTTGTTCCCGGCGTCCATCCCGCTTGACAACATACATGTGTGTTTCGGCTGGGTTTTGCCCCCATTTCTGGAGGCGGAGGTTCATAAGACCGGAGCTTGAGAGGCCCCGGGGATTGGGTGTTGCGTTAAGGTTGATTCGGAGTCCGAAGTAAAACCCATCGCGATGGGCTTGTCCTCGGTCGGCGCTCTCAAGTTGAGAATTCTTCGCGCCGGATTTCCGATTGGGGTCGGGGCAGTTTTGAACTTTTTCCCCGTGGATATCAGAAGTCGGCGTCCAGTGTGAAGCCGTGGTTGTCGCTCTCACCGCTAGAACCGCTGACTCCAGCCTTCTGATACTCGGCCACTCGCTTTTCGAAAAAGTTTGTTTTGCCCTGAAGCGAAATCATTTCCATGAAGTCGAATGGGTTGGCCGTGTTGTAGATTTTTTCGTTTCCGAGTTCGACGAGCAAGCGGTCGGCTACGAATTCGATGTACTGACTCATCAATTCAGAGTTCATGCCAATGAGGCGGACGGGCAAGGCGTCGCAGATGAATTCCTTTTCGATGTCGACTGCATCCCGGATGATTTTTTCGACCGTTGCCTTCGGCATTTTGTTGACGAGGTGACGGGTGTAGAGCAGACAAGCGAAGTCGCAGTGCATGCCCTCATCTCGAGAGATCAATTCGTTTGAGAAGCTCAGTCCAGGCATGAGGCCGCGTTTCTTGAGCCAGAAGATGGAGCAGAAGCTTCCGCTGAAGAAGATGCCCTCAACGGCTGCAAATGCGACGATGCGTTCGGCGAAGCTGCCGTTCTCAATCCATTCGAGTGCCCAGTCCGCTTTTTTCTTCACGCAATCGAGAGTCTCGATGGCGTTGAACAGGTGGTTCTTCTCCTCTTTGTCCTTGATGTAGGTGTCAATCAAAAGAGAGTAGGTCTCCGAATGGATGTTCTCCATCATAATCTGAAAACCGTAGAAGAATTTCGCCTCTGTGTACTGCACTTCAGCGACGAAATTTTCTGCGAGGTTTTCGTTGACAATGCCATCGGAAGCAGCGAAGAAGGCTAGGATGTGCTTGATGAAGTAGCGCTCGTCGTCATTCAGCTTCTCGCTCCAGTCCACCAGGTCGGCGGCGAGGTCAATTTCTTCCGCTGTCCAGAAGCTGGCCTCCGACTTTTTGTAGAACGCCCAGATGTCGTCGTGTTGGATCGGGAAAAGGACGAAGCGGTTCGGGTTGTCCTCGAGGATGGGTTCGCTTACCGTTGTGTTTTCGGGCAGCACGGCGTCAATCGACATCTGACCTTGGTTGGGGTCAGTCGTGGTGGTGTTTGCGATGGGGTCCTGGGAGGTTCCGTTCTGCTCGTCAATCATGGTGGAGGATGTATATAATCTAAACTGCTAACGCTGGCTTGAAAAATCAGTTTCAAAGGGCGGATGTCAAATGTCTAATGAGGCTTTCGGTCTGACAATCTCAAAGGATGAACAGGGCTGTTCTTTTGTCAACACGACCATGGATATCGATCTTAAAACGCTCGGGATCAAACCCTTGAATTGTTGATTGGTGCTTGGGCATAGCGCTGAGCGGAATGAAAATCCCCCAATCGGGGGAGGTGCTTTGGGAGGGGATGATAAATGATGGTGGAGAATGCACTTGCGGGTGGGTTGGGGTTTGAATTGCGGATTGAATGCAGACTTTTGGCTCGGAATGGCGGTGGGTTCGCCCTTAATTTTGTGTCACTCCTCCGGGGCATGGATGATTTCGTCCATGCTTTTGAAAAGGAACACCCTGCACCCATGATTGGAGCCTTCAACAAAATCGTCAAGCGCCTTGTCGGCGACAAGGCGGCCACGGATGTCCAAGCCATCCAGCCGGCCATTGATGCGATTCACGCCTTTGATTCGGAGATGGCGAACCTATCGGACAATGGCCTTCGTGAGCGGAGTGCGGATTTAAAGCGTCGAATCCTCGACCATGTGCAGGGTTTGGTTTCGGAGTCTGAGGAGCTCAAGGCCCAGGTGGTTGCCAACCCGACCATGTCGTTTGAAGCCAAAGAGGCGCTTTACGATCAAGTGGACGGTCTGGAGAAATCCATTGACATCAGTTTGGAGGAGGTGTTGGAGGAATTGATGCCGGAGGCGTTTGCCTTGTTGAAAGAAACAGCCCGTCGTTTTTCGGCTGACGCGGAGGTCGATGTGGTGGCGACGGACATGGATCGCGATTTGGCGGCAAATGGGGATTTCGTGCGCATTGAGGGAGACCGCGCCAAATGGGCGAGTAAATGGAGCGCTGCGGGGTCCCCGGTTGAGTGGAACATGGTGCACTACGATGTGCAGTTGATTGGCGGTGTGGCCTTGCACCGAGGAAAAGTCGCGGAGATGCAGACGGGAGAGGGAAAGACGCTGGTCGCTACGCTCCCCGTGTTTTTGAATGCATTGACGGGACGGGGGGTGCACCTGGTGACCGTTAATGACTATTTGGCCAGAAGGGACTGCGAATGGATGGGTCCCATATTTCAATTTCACGGCCTGACGGTGGATTGCATCGATCGCCATCAGCCGAATTCGGAGCAGCGGCGCGAGGCTTACAAGTGTGACATCGTCTATGGAACCAACAACGAGTTTGGTTTCGATTATCTCCGGGACAACATGGCCATGCGGCCAGACCAACTTGTTCAGCGAAAGCACCATTATGCCATCGTTGATGAGGTGGACAGTGTTCTCATCGATGAGGCGCGAACGCCCCTCATTATTTCTGGGCCCACGCCCAAAGGCGACGAACATGAGTTCGAGCAGCTCAAGCCCAAGGTGGTCCAGCTTTTCCAGAAGCAGCGTCAGGCGGTCAACGGCTTTATTACGGAGTCCAAGAAGAAGTTGGGTACAGAAGGCGCAGACAAGGAGACGATTCGGACGGGTGGATTGGCCCTCTTCCGCGCTTTCCGCGGACTCCCCAAGACCAAGTCGCTGATCAAGTTTCTGAGCGAAGAGGGCGTACGTCAGCAAATGCTCAAGACAGAAGCTTTTTATCTGCAAGACAACAAGCGGATGATGCCCGAGGCGGATGAGGCGTTGTTTTTTGTCATCGACGAGAAGCAAAACCAAGTTGAGCTTACGGAGATGGGCATTGCGACACTGACGGCCAACATGGAGGATGACAATTTCTTTACGATGCCAGACGTGCCTGGCACCCTCGTGGCCATCGATGCATCGGAGGATCCAGATGCCGTCAAGCAGGAGAAGCGGGAAACGCTGTTTCGCGAACAGGCGGTCAAATCAGCACGCTTGCACACGATGAATCAGTTGCTCAAATCGTATGCCTTGTTCGAGAAGGACGTGGACTACGTGGTGATGGACAACAAGGTGAAGATTGTCGACGAGCAGACGGGCCGAATCATGGAGGGTCGACGGTATTCCGATGGATTGCACCAAGCCATTGAGGCCAAAGAGGGTGTGCGCATTGAGGCGGCGACTCAGACGTATGCCACCATTACGTTGCAGAACTATTTCCGGATGTACCACAAGCTCGCCGGCATGACGGGCACGGCGGAAACAGAAGCGCAGGAGCTGTGGGACATCTACAAGCTCGATGTCATGAGCATCCCGACCAACCGGCCCATTGCCCGATTGGACGAGGAGGACTTGGTCTTTAAAACGAAGCGTGAAAAGTTCAATGCAGTCATCGACGACGTGGTCAAGTTGCGTGAGGATGGTCGCCCGGTGCTGGTTGGAACCACCACGGTCGAGGTCAGTGAGCTGTTGAGCCGGATGCTCGATATGCGGAAGATTCAGCACCAGGTGCTCAACGCCAAACGGCACCAAGCGGAGGCTGAGGTTGTGGCCAAAGCTGGACAGCCGGGTGCGGTGACCATTGCAACCAACATGGCAGGCCGTGGAACGGACATCAAGCTGACTGACGAGGTCAAGGCAGCAGGGGGTCTGGCCATCATCGGCACCGAGCGCCATGACAGCCGAAGGGTGGACCGCCAGTTGCGCGGCCGGTCAGGACGTCAGGGGGACCCCGGAAGCAGTCAGTTTTATGTCTCGCTTGAAGACGACTTGATGCGTCTGTTCCAAAGTGAACGCGTCTCCAAGATGATGGACCGTTTGGGCCACCAAGAGGGGGAGGTGATCCAGCACTCTATGATTACCAAATCCATCGAGCGCGCTCAGCGGAAGGTGGAGGAAAACAACTTTGGGGTCAGGAAGCGCCTGTTGGAGTATGACGATGTCATGAACAGCCAACGCGAGGTAATCTACCGTCGGCGTCGAAATGCACTGCATGGAGAGCGGCTCAAATTTGACATTTCAGGCATGTTCTATGAGCTTGCTGACCAGCTCATTACGGAGTTCGCTCCCTCAAAAGATTACGATTCTCTTCGGATTCGCTCCCTGGCTGAGCTTGGCGTGGATCCGCCTTTCCTGTCTTCGGAATTCGGCACAGGCGCACCAGAAGCCCAATCCCAATCCTTGCATTCCACGGCGGAAAAGCACTACCAGCATCGCATGGCGTCACTTGCGGCTCATGCCCATCCTGTGATTCAGCGGGTGTACGAAGACGACTCCAATCAGTTCGTCAACATCGCCGTTCCTTTCACAGATGGGCGCCGGAATATGCAGGTGTTGACCAACATTCAGAATGCGGTGGACACTGCTGGCACTTCGCTCGTGGATGAGTTGGAAAAGTCTGTGGTTCTAGGCGTTCTCGACCAACTTTGGAAGGAGCATCTGCGCAACATGGATGACCTCAGGTCCAATGTGCAGCACGCGAGATTTGAGCAGAAGGACCCGCTTCTCATCTACAAGTTCGAGTCCTACGAGCTTTTCAAGCACATGGTGCAGAAGATGAACCAAGATGTGGCGAGTTTTTTGTTGAAGTGCCAGCTTCCGAGCCAGCCAGATCAAGTTCGCAGGGCGCCGGGTGACCGTCCGCAGCAGACACCGCGGGTGCAGACTTCCAAGCAAGGTGTCCAAAACCTCAATGAGCAACGCATTGCCGCCGCACGTGCTCAAGGCGGGGTGCAGGGACGGCCTGGTGCAGGAGGGCCCCCAGGTGTTCCGGGTGTGCCCCCTCCTCCGAAGCCTACCCAGCCGATTCGAAGCGAAAAGAAGTATGGACGAAATGACCTCGTGACGATTCGAAGAGGCGATGAGGTTCAAGAGTTGAAATACAAAAAGGCGGAGGTTCTGTTGGCTCAGGGTTGGCAGATTCAAGAAGATTCTTGAGTTCCATTTTTCCGGTTCGGTCTCATCTGAGTCAGTGCGCGGCATCCAAACAGGTGACAAAGCCAATCGGCCCCTCCCAGATTTGTCGAAGCGCATTTTTGGCCGCGTCCAATGTGGCGCCGGTGGTGACCACATCGTCCATCAGCAAGCAGCCCATTGTGTTTTTTGACCAATCCGGGGAGAGCGATGGATTTGGGGTGTAGAGTTGGCGTGTTCGCAGAAACCGCTGACTGCGTCCGAATCGGGTGAGGGAGCGCCCCGAATTGGGTCGGGTTAGGGCCTCGACCATGTTCATCTGGTGCACTTGACACCATCCTTTTGCCAGCATCTTGCTCTGGTTGAACCCCCTGCGCCTCAGTTTTTTTCGGTGCAAGGGAATGGGGATGACGGCCCATCCACTGAAAACCAGATGGTGTGAAGGCCATTCCTTTGCCATCGCCTGTCCGAGGTGGATGCCCAGTGTGGCGCGCACACCGTATTTGAGCTCGTGGATGAGGCGCAACTCGAGCCTTGTGGGACCGTTTCGCAGCCATGACCACCCATGACTCCATTGGACAGGAGGGTCAAATCGAAGCCGAGGGTCGGTTGGGCAACGGGTCCATGAGAAAGCACAAGGCCCGCACCAATCGGTTTCCTCGCGCGTCAAGACGCATCTGCAGGATGCGCAACGTCTGGGGATGACGGCGGCTTCAAGTGACCGGCCAATGGCGCTGGCCCAGCGAGTGAATTTGTTTTCTGTCAAGGCCATGAAGGTGCTTTCGGTTGCGCCTGGAATGTGGGGCGTCGTGTGGCCGTTCCGTTTTTCTTTGTTGCCGTGAAGTATGGTAAGATTCCCGACGAGGATCAGGCGGACCTTCTGCCGGGGGTGGATTTTTCCTTGCCTCCTGACCACGTTAACACGGAAGCTGGATTGGCTTCTGGATTGAGCGAGGGCAGTTTTCACGTCAGGGCAGGGGGAACCATGTGGACCATCCGACCATGGCGGGGAACGGTTTATCCTGAAAAGGCGCCACAGCGAACTTGGCCTGTTCATTATGGGGCGGCATTTGGCAACATTGAGCTGAACGCCACGCATTATAGAATTCATCCCCCTGAGCGCATGGCCCAATGGGCGGAGGGCATGCCGGCCGACTTTCGGTTTTGTGCCAAGTTTCCTGCCATCATCAGCCACTATAGGCGCTTCAATGACTGTGTGGGTCCCACGGATGATTTCGTCATGGGCCTCGACGCCTTGGGGGCGAAGCGTGGTCCTTCTTTTGTCCAGTTGCCGCCGCACTTTGCTCCCCACCACGGGGACCGTCTCGTGGACTATTTGAAACAGTGGCCCGAGGAGTTTGAGGTGGCGGTCGAGTTTCGGCATCCGGGTTGGTTTGAAGGGGGGGCAGAGGCAGAGCGCGTGTGGGACGCGATGGCCCAATTGCGAATCGGCTCGGTCATCAGTGATACTGCGCTTCGCAGGGATGCGGTGCACATGAGGATGACGGCGCCGTTTCTCTTGTTGCGGTTTGGTGGTTATCAGGGGCACCCTTCCGATAGGCAGCGCCTGATGGCCTGGTGTGATCGGTTGTCTCTTTGGAGGGATCAGGGATTGAAGTCTGTGGACCTTCTTGTGCACCAACCTGACAGTGTGCACACCCCGGACACGTGCCGTCTGTTTGCAGAACTCGTTTTGTCGCGATTGGGCGTGGAGGTTCGCACGCCGTCGCCCACCTTGTTTTGACGGTTCTTCAGATTGGATTGGCTCGAGGCAAAAGATCTGGAGCGAACTTGCCACCATGTCTTTCACGGCTGCCTTCGATTTGAATGCCACGCGGGCTGAGCGCTACAGCCAGCTGGACATGCAGTGTGGTCCGTTGCTGGACGACCCGGATGGTGTCGCCAATCAGGCGAACTTCTCCGCTGTTGTTCAAGCTGCGTTCGGCTGGCATTGGGTCGGGTTCTACAGGGTGTGTCAAAACGAGTTGGTTCTGGGGCCGTTCCAAGGTCCCGTCGCGTGTACCCGACTGCCCAAGGGGCGGGGTGTTTGTGCTGCTGCTTGGGCGCGAAATGAGCCTGTTATTGTTTCCGATGTAGATGCCTTTCCCGGCCACGTGGTCTGCAGCACTGAAAGTCGCAGTGAGTTGGTGATTCCGGTTCGCGATTCCAATGGGCGAGTGTGTGCAGTTTTTGATGTCGACAGTGTTAAGCCTGGAGATTTTGATGTCGAGGATGTGAGGCGCCTTCAGCATCTCTTGGACGTTCATGCTCACCGTTTTTTCCCCGAGAACCATGGGTGATTGTAGGCTGTGCATCTTTTCTCGTTGCGCTTGCTTCTTGCTGCTTGTAGGGTGCGCCCAAGTGGGGTCTCCAGATGGTGGTGGACGAGATGAGGACGCGCCGATCGTGGTGTCGTCATTGCCTGCGTTTGGAAGCACGGGCTGGACAGGAAGCCTGCTTCAGTTGACGTTTGATGAATTTGTCAAGGTCCAAGACGCCAGGAATCAAGTGTTGGTATCTCCGCCGCTCTCGCAGCCGCCAAAAGTGTTGGTTAAGGGCCGTTCAATTGTGGTGGACTTCGGGGAGGAACTTGGCCCCGACAGGACTTATGTGGTGCAGTTCGGAAATGCGATTCGCGATTTGCGAGAGTCGAATGTGGCGGCAGGTTTGTTGCATGTTTTTTCTACGGGTAGCGAACTGGATTCGGGTCGGGTTGCTGTCGGTGTAGTGGATGCGTGGACCGCTGAACCGTCTGCTGGGGTCAGGGTGATGCTGTTCCGTGATTCTCTGTCAAGCGGCCTTTTGAACCCCGCACTTCCGGATTCGCTGAGGCCGTTGCCAGATTATGTGGGCCTGGTCGGTGACAGCGGCACAGTGGAAATCGGCTTTTTGCCAGAGGGGCGGTTTGCGATGGTGGCCTTGGAGGACCTCAATGGAAATTACCGGGCGGATGCTGGAGAGCCAGTGGCGTGGTGGACCACCCCGATATCGGTGGCCGATACGACGGGTTTCACGCCTGCGCTTCGTTTGGATGCCCCGCCCGTCAAACCCGCGACGTATTTGTCGGGGGTGCGCGTCGATTCCAGTGGGTTTTGGAGAGCCAAACTGGAGGGGTGGTCTGAATTGAAGGCGGGACCGGATGGGTGGCTCGAAGGGGAATTGGATGTGTCCATCGCAGGACCGGGAGATACGGTTGCGGTTCATGTGGAGGGCGACAGCCTTTGGGCGGAATTGTTGGGTTTTCAGCCCGGATTGCCGACGGGTACGTGGAGGTTGGTTCATCCTTCTGGGATTGACTCCCTTCGCTTTCGGGAGATTGAGGATGTGTTGGCCCCCGCCGTGGCCGAGCGCGGAGAATCTGCGGTGCATGCAGGGGAAGACTGGTCTGTTCGATGGGCGCCGATACCGGATGCTTTGGACACCTCGTTGTGTTCTGGACTTGTCGTGCTCGAGGGCGACTCGATGGAATTGGAGACGGCGTTGCTTTCACTTCATTTAAATCGACTGCATTGCAGTCCATTGATGCCGGGGTCGCGCTGTGAACTTGAGTTGCTTCCTGGTGCCATTGGGCGAAAGGGGAAGGCCAATGGGGACACGTTGCGGTTTCGCTGGAATACCCGAACCGTCAATGACGCGGGGTCTATTTTGCTTCTCAGGGACACGGCATTGGATGCGGAAGAAACCCTGTCGTTGTTTGTGCTGACTGCGGCGTCAGGAGACCCTTTGTACGGCCTCGGGATGGATGAAGAAGGGCGTTTCTCCGGTCTCGACCCGGGTCGTTATGGCTTGGTGATGATTGACGACCTCGATGGGAATGGACGGTGGACGGGTGTGGACCCGGAAGCCATGCAAGAGGCGGAGCCGGTGACCGTGTTGTCAACTGGTATTGAGGTGCGGGCCGGTTGGGAGGTCGAATTGGTTCTGCCCGTTCTTCCACGGCCCTGACTTGAAGACCCATTCAGGTGCAACGAAAGGGCCCTGTTTTCCGTTCTAACTTTGAGAAAATGCGGCGGTTGCATTGCGTCTTTGGTGGCCTCATGGCCTTTTTGTGGTCTTTGGGCCTGTCGGCTCAGGACCCCTGCGTCTCCACAGGCAATGGGGAGCCATACGTTTCGACCAACCCGAATTATGTCTGTGAGGCGTTGGAGGCCTTTGTGTACATCAACGTGGCGCAAGGTTATGCGACACCGTCTGATGCCGCTCCCGAAAACTTTGACTTCAACTGGTATCCAACAGAGGTGCTCGGGGGAACGGGAACGCAGAGCTTCGAAATGGTGTTTGACAGCACCGTCACCATTTGGTGTGTGGCGGAGGACCTCGTCAACAATTGCATCTGGACGGACACGATCACGGTCCAAGTGGAGGGGGCGGTTGACATCGGCCTCCCAAATGACACGTTGGTCTGCGATTTGAACAGCTTTACCCTCCAGCCTTCTGCAGAAGCCCAGGCGATGCCCGGCGTTTCTTGGAGCTGGGAGCCTTCTCTTCTTCTCTTGGATGCCGAAACGGCAACGCCTCAATTGCTTATCGATGCCGATCAGTGGTACTACGTGACGGCAACCACCCCAGCACCTGGCAACTGCACCTATGAAGACAGCATATTCGTCACCGCCAATGTGGCGGCTGTGGAGCTGGGCCCAGATCAGCAGTTGTGTGAGGGTGAAACGGCCGTTTTGAATTGTGGAATCAATCCGAATACTGAGGACATCATTTGGAGTACAGGGGATACAGTGCAGACCATTGTTGTGGACTCGAGTGGCGTGTATTGGGTAACAGCGTTGCACCCTCAGGGCTGCACTCGAACAGACACGGTGACCATTGACATTTTTGAAAATCCAGAGATTTCACTTGAAGCTGGTAGTGCAGCCTGTGAAGGGCAGCCAGTGGACCTGATTGCAAGTGTGACAGCGGACACCACTGTGGCTGGAGTGGGGTGGTCTACAGGGGAGGCCGGCACGGCCATTACGGTCACGGGTCCTGGCGTTTATGAGGCCATTGCGGTGACGGTGACGGGGTGCATGGAATCCGCATCGGTTTCTCCGGAGTTTTTGCCGTCTCCTCAACCGGAATTGGTTTCCGACACCACGTTGTGTCTCGAGGAGGAAGGGCCAATCTGGGTGGATGTGAGTCAACCGGGGGTCTCGTTTTTGTGGTCCAATGGAGGAAGTCAGCCTGGCGCCCTCCTTTCCGAGGCTGGGGTGTACAGTGTGACATTGACGCTGTTGGCCAACGGATGTCAGGATTCGGCCAGCATTGAATTGGTGGATTTCTGTCCTCAAGACAGTGTGTTCTTCCCCAATGCTTTCACCCCAGATGGAGACCTTATCAACGATCGTTTTGGAGGGTTTGCTGAATCCATTGGCACCTTTCAGCTTGCTGTTTTCAGCCGGTGGGGTGTGGAGGTGTTCCGCAGCGATGATCTAGACCAGCGGTGGAACGGAAGGCTTCTCAATGGAGAGTTGGCCCCTGCGGGCATGTACGGTTACAGGGCGGTGTGGCGACCGCTTGGTGAGGACGGGGTGTCTGTTCTGCAGTTCCGGGAGAAGGTTGGAACCGTGACCCTTATTCGTTGACTTCGAGAAACCTGTTCACGTTCCCAAGCGTGCCAAAGACGACAAGTGTATCGGTCTTTTCTACGGTTGTGTCTGGCCGCGGGATGCCAATGAGGTGCTCTTGATCTTCGCCTTGTTCGTTGTAGGTCCGTCGGATGGTAATCAGGCGCAGCTCATAGCGGTTGGTCAGGTCGATTTCGCCGAGAGGGCGCCCAATACAACCTGTTGGCGCTTTGATTTCTGCAATTTCATAGTCGTCAGGCAGTTCGAGGAACCCTCTGAGACTGGGGTTCATCAGGCGTTCGGCCACGATGCCAGCAAATTCGGTCTCGGGTGCCAGGATTTCTTCGATTCCCAGTTTCCGCAGGATTCGCTCTTGGTCACGGCCTGACGCCCGAACAATAACCCTTGGAATTCCGAGGTCCATCAGGTTCAGTGTCGTGAGGACTGTGGCTTCAAAGTTCTCGCCGATGGCAACGACTGCCGCATCCATTCCCTCCAGCTTCTGGCTGCGAAGGGCCTTGGGGTCGGTGGAGTCCATGGTGATGGCGATGGAGACATCGTCCGCCACATTTTCGACGCGTTCTTCCACGCAGTCGATGGCAAATACCTCGGCACCGCGGCCTGCCATTTCCAAGGCGATTCGGGAACCGTACTTGCCAATCCCGATCACCACATAGCGCATGCTCTTCATGGGTGCAATCTACTTCGCGGCGCGGAGGCCCTCATCGAGTATAACAAGGAATTGGGCAACATCTGAAAACCGATTGTAGAGTGGAACCGGTGCGAGCCGGATGACAGCGGGCTCCCGCCAGTCGGCAATCACGCCCTGTTTGGTGAGGTGGTCAAAGAGGGGTTTTCCGTGTCCGTGGGCGACGACGCTGATTTGGCAACCCCTGCGTTCGGGTGCTTCTGGTGTCAAAATTTCGAGGGTTGCACCCGTT
>CACAUH010000029.1 GCA_902535565.1 uncultured Bacteroidota bacterium
ACTTCCGCATCATTTCACAAGGACGCAGTGTACACGTGCTCAATGCACCCTCTCCCGCAGCCACAGCCTCACTTGCCATCGGAGACCACATTGCCGACGAAGTGAAGCGTCAAGGCCTGCTTTCCTGAACCCTATCTTGAGCGGCAATGGAATCAAAACGTGTCCGCCGCACATACTCTAACAAGGCCATACAAAAGGGATGGCTCATGTATGACTGGGCGAATTCTAGCTACTTCCTCGTCATCACCACAGCCATCTTCCCCCTCTTCTACAATGCTGTAACCACCTCGGTAGACCAAGCCGGAAACCCTTCCGACATCGTGTCCTTCTTCGGTGTGGACTTCATCAACACACAGCTGTACAGCTACATCATCGGGGCTTCCTTTCTGATTGTGATTCTGGCCTCTCCCCTGTTGGCTGGCATGGCAGACTATTTGGGTCGAAAGCTTCTGTTTCTCAAATGCTTCTGCTACATGGGCGCCTCTGGCTGCATCGCCCTCTATTGGTTTAATCCAAACCACCTTGAATGGAGCATGTCCGCCCTCTTCATGGCCAACATCGGCGCGTGGGGCAGCCTCGGCTTCTACAATGCCTTCCTTCCGGAAATCGCCCCCAAAGAGGAGCAAGATCTCCTGTCTGCCAAAGGATTCTCTTGGGGCTTCGTAGGCGCAGTCATTCTGCTGATTATGTGTCTGGCATTGATCATGGGCATCGGTGACCACCTTACAAGATGGGCGTTTGTGGCCGTTGGCCTCTGGTGGGCAGGATGGTCACAAATCACCTTCCGGCGCATGCCCATACAGGTCAAGGACCGTCCCAATGGAAACCTCATGTGGCAGGGATTCAGAGAGCTTCGGTCAGTTGCAAGGGACATGAAGGGAAAGACCCGAATTACCCGTTATCTATTGAGCTTTTTCGTCATGAGCATGGCAGTTCAAACCATCATGCTGATGGCGAGCTCTTTTGGTATCAAAGAAGTGAAACTGGCCTCGGACGAGCTCATCATCGCCATCATCCTCGTCCAAATCATCGCCATTCCGGGGTCCTTCTTGTTCAGTGCGCTGAGTAAACGCTTCGGGAACGTTCCCGTATTGATCATCGCCACCAGCCTGTGGACGGGAGTATGCCTCTTCGCCTACTTTCTCGTGGACGGTTCACAGATGTTCTTCGTCGCAGCGGGAATCATCGGCTTTATGATGGGCGGCACACAAAGCCTCAACCGTTCAACCTACGCCAAGATGCTTCCAGACACCGAAGACACAGCCTCCTACTTCAGTTTCTACGAAGTGCTCGAAAAAAGCGGTGTGGTCATCGGCATGTTCAGCTGGGGATACATTGAAGGGTTCACTGGCAGCATGAGGAACTCGGTCCTCGCACTGATTGGGTTCTTCGTCGTCGCACTCGTTCTGCTGTACTCCATCCCCAAGGAGCACCCGATTACAACGGCATAATCGTCAAGAGCAGGCCCTCAATCCAGCTCGAGAAAAGCCTGTTCCACCAATCGAAATTCAACCCTGCGATTCCGCGCCCGTCCCGCATCGTCTGAATTGGACGCAGCTGGGAGAAGGCTTCCATGGCCTGACAACCTCATTCGGTCCGGCTGAACCCCTTGGTCCATGAGGTAATTGAATGCGGTTTCAGCCCTGCGCTTGGACAGTCCAGCATTGTATGCTTCTGGCCCAATCGCATCCGTGTGGCCATGGACTTCCAGACGCAGAAAACGATTCCGACGCAGCAATTCTCCCCAGCGGTTCAAAATCGCTTTGCCCTCAGCCCTCAATTCGGAACGATCGAAATCGAAATGCAGCGTGTCCCGGTCCAATTCAGTCACCCGGGTCAACGGCTCAGGAGGATCCTGCATTTCGTCCGCAATCTTCCGAACCAAGCAGGCACAATCCTCAGGACGCTCCACAGGAACGACCTCCACCCCATCCACATAAACATATGCCCACTTGGTGGCGCCTTCAGGGGCACTCGCTGAAGCAGCGATGCGCGTGCCGCCCTTGGAATCAAAATTTCCAACGGTTAACCACCGCTCTCCCCCCTTCGCTTGAACTGCATCCGAGAGGTTAACCCAGCCGTCTGACCATTCCAAAAAGTGCCCATCCGGATTGACCAGTTGAGGGTTTTCCTCCAGCGCAAAATCTCGCTCCCCTTTGGGCATTGAAGGCGAGAGTAACACACCGAAACCATCGGCGACAATCCCAGCCTCTTCTGCTGCAGAGACCCATGCAGAAACGCAGACCCATTCCCCGGGCGCCAAATCCCGGACCAACTCAGTGGAGAGATACTCCCTGTACCTCCATTTAGAACGACTGAAAAGGACCAGCCCACCATACGCATTGCCCTGCAAAGCCGACTCCTTTCCGAAACGGTTGTCTGGTACACCCGCCAGCTTGCTGCATGCAGCAAAATGATCCGGGGTCCCCCCCGTCGGTTGGGTCCACACACTGAGCGATCGAAGCCGCTGCTGGTTGTAGTCTATTGGACAAGACCCACGCTGCTCAAATCCTCCGTCTGGGACCAAGGAATGGGCGTCCAATACGGACACTACCTGAGCCTTTGGCCCGGGCAGAAAAAGCAAAACACACAGGGCCGCTCCCCACGTGCGGAGGAGGCCCTCCTTACTTAAGGCGGAAGGTGACCCGGCGATTCTTGGCACGCGCGAGATCGGAATCTTTGGTGGATGCGGGATCGGCGTTCTCGACGCCCAGCACTGTCAATTGACCCTCTCCAACACCTTGAGACAAGAGGTAGCGCTTGACCTGTTCGGCGCGCTTTCGACCGGTATCCGCAAACCGAGGGTTGATTTTGCCCTCTGAAACCTCATCGTTGTCGCAATGCCCCATGATTTCCAATGACCACCCTTCATGACCCTTGAGAATCTGAGCAATGCGATTGAGTGTGCCCTTGCCGTCTTCGGTAAAGGTCCGCTTGACAAACGCATAATACACGGCTGAACGACCGATTACATCCTGCGCATCCATATCGCTGGGAAGGGTCGGACCACCATACACCAAATCGGGCATTGCGCTCGAAGACTTGGAGCAAGAGCACTGGCTCTTGGCATCGACTGGGACCACGCTGATGTTGTCGATGTAGTAATAGGCCTGCATCTGCTGAACCCCTGCGATGCCACTTGGCTTTCTCATCTTGACCTCATCCAAGTCGCGAGAGCCATTGAAACAGCCAATCGTCATGTACTCTTCGGACCCGGTACCCAGCATGGTTCCGCACACCGTTTCCCATCCTTCGGTCAATTGCATCACCTTGTCGGCACGGTGCTTGACCTGAGCGTCTCTTGTGACGATTCCTGTGTTGGGCTGTGTCTCCTTTCTGTCGGAGAAATAAGCCCCTATTCCATTGACGGCATACTTGGACAAATCACTGAGGCTGATGTCAAAGCTGACACAATACATCTGGTTTGCCTCGAGGTTTTCCGTCAGGTGAACCTCCATGTAAGTGCGGGAAAGCTTGGGGGTCTTTGTGTGGGCGCGGAATCCGGCATAGCGGTTGCCGTCCGATGGATCCTCATATCCGTAACTGTTTGCAGGAACCGCCACTTTTTCGCTCTTCACTTCCGTCGAAAACCAATCCAATGGGGCATCGGTGTAGGCAAACCAGTCCGTGGTATACTCCTCGAGCTGGCCATAAGCCTTCAGTTTTTTTGCATCTCCATTTTCAAAGCTGCCATTGGGGACGAGGTTGTCGTCCTGGGCTTGAAGTTGTGCCTTAAAAGGCAGAAAAAGCGCGACAATGGCGCAAACGGGAATCAGTTTCCTCATGGTGTTCAATACTCAGGCAGCGCTTCCTCGGTCGCCACTGCGTTGGATTTCATCAATGAAAGCACGGACGCGGTCGGGGTTAATGTCGGGATAGACGCCGTGTCCCAAGTTAGCCACGTGTCTCCCGCGTCCAAAATCCGACAACATTCGTTGGGTAGCAGCCCGAACTTCCATTTCGGTGCCGTAGAGAACTGACGGATCGAGGTTGCCTTGCAAGACGTGATTTGGTGCCATCCTTCGGGCTGCTGATACAGGCATGTGCCAGTCCACACCGAGCGCCGCACAGGGCAAAGTCGCCAAGCGGTCCATCTGCCACCCCGCCCCTTTTGCAAATACAATCAATGGCGCTCCCGTCACTGATTCGCAAATGCGGCGTAGACGGGGCATGCTGTAACGCTCAAATAAACTGGCGTCCATCGCACCGGCCCAACTGTCGAACAACTGCAACACCTGCGCGCCGGCATCCACCTTGGCGTTGAGATAGGCAATGGTGGCATCGGTGATGCGGTCGAGAAGCGATTCGGCAAGCTCTGGTTCCTCGCGCAACATGCGCCTCGCTCGGCTCCACTCCTTACTTCCACCGCCCTCTACCATATAACAAAACAGAGTCCATGGTGCACCCGCAAATCCAATAAGCGGAACGCGGCCTCCCAACTCGCGACGCGTCAAACGCACAGCGTCCATGACGTACTTCAAGTGCTCTTCTGGTTCAATCGGATGCAGCCGTGAAAGGTCCGAAGCGGTACGAATCGTCTCAGGAAAGCGCGGCCCCACCTTTTCAATGAGTTCGTATGGAAGCCCCATGGCTTCGGGCACGACCAAAATATCACTGAACAATATGGCAGCGTCCACACCCAACAAGTCCACGGGCTGAAGCGTCACCTCACAAGCCAATTCGGGGGTCTCGACAAGCTCCTTGAAACCAGACAACGTGCTGCGAACTGCCCGATATTCGGGCAAGATTCGGCCTGCTTGACGCATCACCCAAACAGGTGGACGATCGGTCATCTCGCCGTTCAAGGCACGGAGGAGAAGATCGTTTTGGAGGGTCATGGGCTTAGCAACAAAAAGCGGACACCTAGGTTCCCGCCGGTGATTCAATGAAGGGTTTTGAAGAGGGCTTCTTCGAGAAGATCATAGGGGGCAACTGTGGCATTGTCGATGCCTTTAGACCGGGCATCGCACTCCCGCAGGTAGCCAAATATTCGGGCCACCTTTCCAGCGGGGTAGTTACGGGCTGCTCTGGCGTATTCTTTCGCCGCATAAGGATGCACACGAAGCGCAGAGGCCACCGTTGACGGGTCGTGATTGGGCAGGTGATGAAAGGACAACACCCGTGAAAAATAGTTGGTCAACGTGGGCAGAATACGGGGAACCGGATGGTTCTTCTCATTGGCACGCATGTACTGTACAATGCGTGTTACCCGAGCAATGTCCTTGTCTGCCAACGCATTGGTCAACTCAAAGATGTTGTACTCCTTGGAAATGCCTATGTGCTGCTCAATCAAGCCACTGCTGACCTCACCCCCTTTGGGCAAGGCGATGAAGAGCTTTTCCATTTCCCCGGCAATCTTCTTCAGGTCGTTGCCCAAATATTCGGCAAGAAGCTGCGCGGTTCGCGGGTGAATTTGACGCTTCTTGGAGGCCACGTAACCTTCAATCCACTCGGGCAATTTGTAGTCTCGGACTTTATCAGACTGAAACACGACCCCGGCCTTCTGAATTCGCTTGACCACGGCAAGTCGCTTGTCCGGCATCTTGTTTCGGTGGACAAGAACCAAAACTGTCGACGACACGGGGCTGTCGGCATACACTGCGAGCTTCTCCAACTTGTCCTTGGACCTCCATTCCCTGAGATCTTGGGCTTCTTTGACCAAGACCAAACGACGCTCGGCCATCATTGGAAATTGGCGGGCGGCAGCCAACACCTGATCGAGATCGCTGTCCCGACCATAGAGCACGGTCTGATTGAAATCGCGCTCGTGCTCTTCCATTGCATTGGACTCTATGGCATCGGAGAGCAGATCAAGGTGATAGGACTCCTCTCCCCCGAGCAAATACAAGGGGGCAAATTGGCGCGACTCAATGGCACCGAGAATCTCCTTCACCCCCTTCATCTCAAGCGAATGAAGGGGCGACTTGAATCTCCTTGCTTCCTTTGGTGTGGACGTAGAATCCTTCGCCAGACTTGACGCCCAGCTTTCCAGCCATGACCATATTCACCAGCAACGGAGAAGGCGCATACTTGGGCTGCCCGAATCCGTCGTGCAACACCCTTAAAATGCTGAGGCATACATCCAATCCAATAAAGTCTGCAAGATGGAGCGGACCCATCGGGTGGGCCATGCCGAGCTTCATCACCTGGTCGATCTCTGCTACCCCCGCTACCCCTTCATGCAAACTGCAAATGGCCTCGTTGATCATCGGCATCAAGATGCGGTTGGCAATGAACCCGGGGTAATCGTTGACCACCACCGGAATTTTACCCAACTGCTTGGACAATGCTATCGTGGTCTCAGCGGTAGCATCATTGGTGTCATAGCCTCGAATCACTTCGACCAGTTTCATGATCGGCACCGGGTTCATGAAATGCATGCCAATGACCTGGGCAGGCCGACTTGTGGCGCTCGCAATTCGGGTAATCGAAATGCTTGATGTGTTGGTCGCGAGGATACAATGCGGCGGCGCGGCCGCATCCAACTGCTCGAAAATCTTGAGTTTAAGTTCCAGCCTTTCTGTGGCCGCCTCAACCACCAAATCCGCGTCAGACACCGCGCCGTGCATCTCAGTTGAGAAGGTCAGGCGGGCCAGCGTGGCTTCCTTGTCCGCAACCGTGAGCCTCTCCTTGGAAACCAATCGGTCCAAGTTTCGGTCAATCGTGGATTGGGCGCGCTCAAGTGCAGCCGATCGGACATCCACCAGTGCCACTGTGTGTCCAGACTGGGCAAACACATGGGCAATTCCATTGCCCATTGTACCGGCACCAATCACGGCCACCCGTTTCATGTTCTCACTCATTCCGATTCTGCTTCCGTCCCCTCAGAATCAGACACCGCCTCCTCTTCTGTGGCCTCAACCCCATTGCCCTCTCCATCGTCTTCCGTCGCTTCAGAAACTTCGGAACTCAAGGGCAATAGGGACAATTCCAAAAGGACATTGTACCATGAGCACAATTTCTTCAGGTCACTGTGGTACACCCGCTCCTGATCCAAGTCGGGGACGACCTCTGTCACAAATGCGCGAATCTCCGCATGGGGAACTTTCGCGTCCGGGGCCACTTCCCCTTTGAGGTGGTCAAACATGGTATTGAGCACATCCGCAAGCGGCAAGTCCTCCTCATAGGTAAAAACACTGATATCCTCAAAGCTCGAGACCCGGGCCGAGGCGGGCACAGCCGTGCGCTTACCCGACACGAGTGGTTCCACCACAATGGCGCGGTGCGTGGTGTTCAACACCTTGAAGAGGCCTGGCTTGCCAGAAATGGCAAGAATGTCCTTTGGTTCCATACTGCAAATTACCTTTCTCCTGCCACGTGAACACCAGTGAAATGCAGGGCCAGACAACGGCTTTCCCACATTACACGCGCATTATTCAACAGAACCGGGGCCGTCCTCTGCCTCTGGAATAGGCCAACCCCGATGCGGTCTGCACTCCCCCTCTCCATTTCGAAGCCAAACAGCATTCTGCAACCCATTGGAAATCATCAACCAAGGACAACCCAATGCCAAGTCATACCGCGCCACCTGGTCGGCCACGGACTGGTTCAATGGAACCTGAGGAGCCTTGACTTCGACAGCCAGCACCACGCGACCTTGACGGTCAACACAAGCAATGTCAATTCTCCCCTCCACCTGACCGAATCGCACGGGATACTCCAACACCATTCGGGACATGGGCCAACCCGCCGTAACCAATGCGGCCACCATGTGCTGCCGAACCCACTCCTCGGGCTCGAGCTTGACCCATTTTTTGCGCACCTCACAACGAACAGACCACTGCCCGTCGCTTTCCCGGACATCTGCACTGCAGGCGGGCAACGTCAATTTGGGCCAATTCAAACGCGGGTCTTGATCCGGGATTCGGGACATGCTGCGAAAATGCAACGCACACGCACTACATTGGGACACCTTGAAACAGAACCTGATGGACAACCCCACTCGTCTATTTGATTTCCCGCGCTACCAGCTGTCCAACGGACCTCTGGAGGTCATGATGACCATGCCCAATGGCGGCAATCCAATCTCATACTCCACGGCGGAATTCGTTGAAGAAATGGACCGCGTATCGCGCGGACTGATCTCCATGGGCCTAGAAGCAGGAGACAAAGTCGCACTGATTTCGCACAACAACCGATGCGAATGGAACCTGATGGACCACGGCACCCTTCAAGCTGGGGGAATCGATGTTCCCATCTACCCGACGATGACACCCAGCGACTATGTCTACATCCTCAACCACAGCGAGAGTCGCTTCTGCTTTGTAAGCAATGCTGAACTCCATGACAAGGTCCAATCCATCATCGATGAAGTCCCCACCTTAGAGGCGGTGTTCACGTTCGAAAAAGTGGACGGCGCGCGCCATTGGAGTGAAGTGGTCGAAGCCGGTCGAAATGAAGACGACGGGACACTGAATTCTCGTCGAAACTCGGTCGTCGATACCGACATGGCGACCATCATCTACACATCGGGCACGACGGGCAAACCCAAAGGGGTGATGCTCACGCACCGCAACATCGCCCAAAACGCACTGAACGCCGTGCCGCGGCTTCCAGAGCGAGACCCAGGTGCAGAATACCGCGTATTGAGCTTCCTTCCCGTTTGCCACATTTTCGAGCGGATGTTGCACTATTTATACATGCTGGAAGGCGCCAAGATTCACTTTGGTGAAAGCCTTGAAACCGTCAAAGAAGACCTTGCAGGCGCCAAACCACACATGTTCACAGCCGTTCCCCGCCTTCTGGAAAAATTCTACGATGGAATCGTGGCCAAAGGGCAAGCGGCAGGCGGCATGAAAACGCGCATATTCAATTGGGCAGTCGGCATTGCGTTGCAATGGGAACCCGATGGTCAGAATGGCGGGTTCTACGAGTGGAAACTGGGCATTGCTCGCAAACTTGTTTTCGACAAAGTCAAAGAAGCATTGGGCCTGACACAAATTATGGCCGTTGCATCTGGCTCTGCTGCGCTCGCCCCGCGACTCGCCCGCTTCTTCAACGGCGCCGGCATCCCCGTATACGAGGGCTATGGCCTGACCGAAACCTCGCCTGTGGTCTCAGTGAACTCACTGAATTCAGTCGACATGCTAAGGATTGGAACCGTGGGCAAGCTCATTGACGACACCGAAGTCAGGATCGCAGAAGACGGTGAAATCCTGGTCAAGGGACACCAGACCATGATCGGATACTACAAAGACGAGGAAAAAACCAGCGAAGTCCTGAAAGACGGCTGGTTCCAAACTGGTGACATTGGCGTCATCGAAGACGGGTTCCTCCGCATCACCGACCGGAAAAAAGAAATGTTCAAGACCTCCGGGGGCAAGTATGTGGCGCCCCAGTTACTGGAGAACGCCATCAAGGCCTCCCGCTTTGTCGAACAAGTCATGGTGATTGGCGAAAGTAGAAAGCACCCAGCAGCACTGGTTGTGCCAGACATGGTGGTCCTCGAGGAATGGTGCAAGCACAATGGGCGAGAATGTCCAGCTCAAGATGCCGTGCCGCATGACGAAGAAATCTGTGCGTGCATCCTCAAAGACGTGGAAGGTCTAATGGCACCGTTCAACTCATGGGAAAGAATCAAAAAAATTGAGGTGCTGCCGGAGCCCTTCACCATCGACGGCGGTGAACTCACCCCCACCCTCAAACTCAAGCGCAAGCCCATCCTCGCCAAATACGGTGACCGGATCGAGGCCATTTACGCCTGATGCTCGACACCTTGCAGGCCTGGGATGAGGCCCTGCTCTTTGCCCTCAATGGACAGCCAAACTGGTTGGGAGGTGCCGCTTGGATTGTCACATCCAAATGGTCATTTTCCCTCGCCATCCTGTTGGTGCTGATGGGGCTTTACCGCATGGCCGACAGACGCAAAGCATGGATTGGCTTTGCCGCTGCAATCATGACGTTCGCCGGAACAGATGCCGTGTCGAGCAGGCTCATGAAACCCGGCTTCGAGCGCCTTCGCCCCAGCCACTGCGAACGCCTTTCCGACCGGCTCAAACTCCACGCCCTTCAGAACGGCACTTTCTATCGCGGAGGCAAACATGGCTTTGTCTCCTCGCACGCTGCGAACAGCTTTGGTTTGGCCACATTCGCCGTGCTGTTGTTCGGTGCCCGAACTTGGCGTTGGCTCTGGATTTGGGCCGCCATCGTGAGTTGGTCCAGAATCTATCTCGGCGTTCATTATCCGGGAGACATTCTGTTTGGAGCGCTTTTTGGGGCTGGTTGGGCCTGCGCCTGTTTTACCCTGATGATCCGAATGTCCCCCACCACCCCATCCACATGAACGCCCTATCCACTGCACTGCTCATCGGCATTTTCATCGGCGGAGGAACAGGGTCCGTTCTCCGCCATCTGCTCGGCGTCTGGCTCAACGGAAAACAACTCATCCCCGTTGGAACCCTCGCCGCCAATTTGCTCGCCACCGTCCTGTTGGCCCTTATCACCCTCAAGGTGGCCCAGCGTTTCCCTGAAGGGCATGTCCTGCCAGCTGCACTGGCCATTGGCCTCTGCGGTGGATTCAGCACCTTCAGCACCTTCAGCGCCGAAAACCACCGTCTGATCGCCGAAGGCAATTGGTGGTGGGCCGCATTGAACATCGCCATCAGTGTCATCGGGTGCATTCTTGTGTTCACACTCGTCGCTGCCACCGTGAGGCGTTAAATTGACAGCGATTATCTCGACCATGATGCCTCACCTCCCGCTTAGGTTTCTGTTCATCGGGCTTTGGCTTCTCCCTCTGCAGGCCCCTGCTCAGCAGCGCTCTACTAAAAAAGATGCCCCGCCGCGTCTCATCGTGGCACTGACGGTCGACCAGATGCGCGCCGATTACCTCACACGGTATGCACACGGATTTGGAAAAGGTGGCTTCTGCCGCTTCACGAAAGAGGGGTTTCAAGGCCTCGACCACCACTTCAGCTATGCCCCAACCTACACAGGACCAGGACATGCAAGCATCGCAACGGGCACCACACCTGCCGTGCACGGCATCATCGGAAACAACTGGTATTCAAGGGCTGAAGGAAAAAAAGTCTATTGCGCCGAGGACTCTAAAGCAATGGGTGTGGGCATGGCAGGAAACGACCCGGGACCCAAAGGACAAATGTCACCACATCGGATGCAAGCCAGCACCTGGACAGACGAACTGAAACACCACTTCACCCGTCCCGATGGCAGCGCGCCCATTGTCATCGGAGCCAGCATGAAAGACCGGGGAGCCATACTGCCGGCAGGGCATTCCGCAGACGCTGCCTATTGGCTCAACAAGGGTGACTTCATCACCAGCAACCACTACCTCGAAACCCTCCCAAAATGGGCGCAAGATTTCAATACATCTAATGCCTTAGAAGATAGATTAAATAAGGGCTGGGAACTCAGAGACCCAGAAGAAACATACACGGGAAGTTGTATTGATAATAACCCCTATGAAGGAAAGTGGAAAGGGAGCGACCGCCCCACATTCCCCTATGACCTCAAATCGCTCGCTGAGACCAACGGAGGGCAAGACATCGTCAAGGGTTCTCCCATCGGCAACGCCCTTCTTGTCGATTTTGGGTTGACTGCCATGAAAGCCCACGGAATGGGGCTGGACGACATCCCCGATGTACTCGCCTTGTCGTTCAGCAGCACAGACTATGTGGGCCATCAGTTTGGCGCCCACGCCATGGAGACCGAAGACACCTATCGGAGACTCGACGACCAATTGTCGAGGCTGTTCGATGCACTCGATGACTGGGTGGGAAAAGGCCGATGGATGGCCTTTTTGACGGCCGACCACGGAGCAGTCACGGTGCCTGGCCTGGCGAAAGCAAAAGGACTGCCCGTAGGCTATTGGAACCCCGAACCCATGAAAGCCAGACTGGACACAGCCATGTTTGAGCGCTACGGAAGAAATGATCTGGTGCTAACCTATGACAACGACCAATTTTTTCTCGACCGGGAGTTAATGAGAAATGAAGGCATCGACGCCGATGAGGTGGCGCGATTCATCGCCGGAGTCGCAGAGACTGCTCCTGAAGTTCAACGGGCAATCACCGCGGAGGACCTGCGCGTAGGCGCATTTTTCGAAGGTGCAGAAGCCAACATCCTCAGAGGCTGGAACGCAAAAATGTCTGGGGATGTTGTGGTCATGCTCAAACCGGGCTATTTGGAATACGGCAGGACGGGAACCAGCCATGGCAGCCCATACTCATATGACACCCATGTTCCATTCCTGATTATGGGACCGGGAATTCAAAAGGGCCAAGCCAGCACACAGCACTCCAATATCCGGGATATTGCCCCCACCTTGTCGGTGCTCTTGGGGTTCCCAAGACCCAGCGCATGCACTGGCCGCCCCATGGAAGACCTCTTCATAGAATGAACTCCATCCTCCACCGAATCGAACGCAATGGTCGCCACGAATTGACCATTACCTCCATATTTCCGGCGGGTACAGACCACATTCAATTGCCCGTATGGAGGCCGGGACGATACGAGAGGGGCGACTTTGCCCAGTACGTCCGCGGCATGACCCAGCGCACAGTCGAAGGGTGGTCAAGGCTTGAGCAGACAGAACTGCACCACTGGAAAGCGCTCTGTTGCGAAGGCCCCTTAGAGGTCCGGTTCCACTTCACCGCTGCCCAACTGAACGCCGGCAGCACTTGGGCAGATGACCACTTGCTCTACGTCAACCCTGTTAACTGTCTCCCATACCACCGGGACCTCTCTGAAGTCCCTGTAGACATCCACTTGCCGGACATCCCCTCCGATTGGAAAATCGCCACGGCACTGCCAAACAACGCGGATGAGAAAGGGGTTCATCTGAAAGCGCGGGGAACACAAGAGCTGATGGACAGCCCATGGATTGCCGCGCCGGTAAACGACCTGTGGCACACCAAGTACAAGGCAGCCGGACATACATTTTACATTCATGTCTGGGGGCACCGCCATTACGACGATGCCGCATTCGTCGAAGCGCACCAGAAATTCACAGAGGCGCAAATGGCTGCCTTCAGATGGTTGCCCGTTCCAGAGTACCATTTTCTCTATCTATTCCCTGACTTCCAAGCAAGACACGGCGTAGAGCACGAGGCCTCGACCGTCATCGCTTGGGGACCGGCAAATGGCCTTTTCCATGAAAACGACGGGCCTTCAGCAGGCCTTGCAGAAGTGATCGACATCGCCAGCCACGAGCTCGTGCACACATGGAACGTCAAGCGAATGCGTCCGACCGAATGGATGCCATATGACTTCTCCAAAGCCAGTCCAAGCCGGATGGGCTATATCGCAGAGGGCGTCACAACCTACCTCGGAGACCTGTTCCTGCTCGAAGCTGGCGTAATCGACACTGCGGGCTGGCTCACGCGGTTCGAAAAACTCCTCACACGCCACCTTTGGAATCCAGGAAGACTGGAAACATCTGTGGCCAACAGCAGCGTTGAAACGTGGGTCGACGGATACAAACCTGGAGTACCACATCGCCGCGGAAACATCTACGTCGAGGGTGCTGTTCTCGCCTTCCTCTGCGATGTCACACTCAACCGCAACGGCGGTGGTTGGCTAACCGATGCACTCTGCGAATTGACCGGACCCGATCAAGACCGCGCCATGACCGAAGACGTCTGGTGGTCTACACTGGAGAGAAGGGCTTCAGTGCGCGGACCTGAAGGTGCCGAAGAGATTCGACAACTGCGATCTGACTTCTGCGACGGAACCGAGGACAGCTGGCCTGAAATCGTCAATGCGCTGATGCACCAGGGAGTAGAAGCCACCCTTGAGCCAAACTCAGATGCACTTGCCCGATGTGGCGCCCTATGCGGGAAAGGCCGCGAAGGCAGAATCGAAGTCAAAGTCTGCTGGCCAGAAAGCCCGGCCTGGCAGAAGGGCATGCGGCGCGGCGACGTGGTTGAATCTACCGAGGAAAGGGAGACCGAATTGCACATCACATGGAAGCGAGACACTGTGCATGCGGAACAAACGACACTCTCCTTGCCTTCAGGAACTGATCATTTCGCCAGACCAAGGTTGTCGGCCTTCCCGGGCTGACCTAGTTTGAAAAAATGAAGCCGGCAACTGCATTTCAACGTCACACACCACCATGGACCTGCACCTCACAATAAACAGACAGGAATCATACTCTCGCAGCGAACTCCTGCTCCGCTCCTTTTTTGGCATATTCTATATTATGATCCCACACGGGTTCGCCCTGATGTTCGCAGGACTGTGGAGCGCCGCCCTCCAGTTCCTCACCTTCTGGGTGGTGCTTTTCACGGGGAAATATCCCCGAAACTGGTTCGAAAAGCAGGTGGGCTTTCTCAGCTGGAACCTCCGTCTGAACGCCTCCATCCTCAACATGACAGACGGCTATCCCTCCTTTGGGTTCAAAGGGGAGCAGCCCGGCATTCAGCTTCATATACCCTACCGCGAGGATATCCCCCGTTACGAGGCCATCGTTCGAGGCCTGCTCGGAGGACTGGTTGTGTTCCCCCATGCGCTTCTACTCGGTTTTAGGTTCATGTGGGTCCTCTTCCTCAACTTTTTAGCTTGGTGGGCCATCCTGTTCACGGGACGGTTTCCGGAGACTTGGTTCATCTGGTGCGAGGAACAACTTCGGTGGAGCACGCGAGTTAATGCCTATTTGATGTACATGACCGAAGACTACCCACCCTTCACCGGACGGGCAACCGCCTAATCAGTCATCGCGGGCACCCGAAAGGGCAAAGCTCACGAGATTGGCCCCCATCTCCAGGGCCCTCCGGCGGACGGCATCAGGATCCCGGTGAACGGCATGATCTTCCCAACCGTCTCCCAAATCACACTCAACATCGAAGTAGCAGACAAGGCGTCCATCAAGGAGCAGCCCATAGCCCTGGGGCGCATCACCATCGTGCTCATGTACCTTGGGAGGACCATGGTCAAAGTCATAGGCGGCATGGTAAACGGGGTGCTCAAAGGGCAACTCAATCCATTCGAGATTTGGGAAAACCTTCCTCATTTCCTTTCTGACATAGGCATCCATCCCATAGTTGTCACTGATGTGAAGAAAGCCCCCCGCCTCCATCCACGTACGAAGGTTTCTCGCTTCAGAAGCCGAAAAAACAACATTACCGTGTCCCGTCATGTGCACAAAAGGATAGTTAAACAATGCCGGGGACCCCACCTCAACATAAGGAACATCTTCATCAAAACCGATCCCCAACTCGGCGTTACAAAACGAAACAAGATTGGGGACACTCGTTGGATTTGAGTACCAATCCCCACCTCCTTTGTACTGAAGCACAGCCAATTGTACCTCCTGAGCCATCAAGCCATCGGCAGGGCAACAAAACAGAACAAGGAATAGAACGGTCCACGCGCAACCTGCACTCCTTTTCCGACGTAATTCGACTCCACACGAACAAAGTGACTGGGCCATGGTGACGAAGGTAATTCAAACCCTGCGCCCCTTACCGACTGTCATACCCTCTACACCGCGTTTTATCTATCTTTGCGGACCCTTAAAAACACCAGAACCATGCAGAACAAGAGTGCCGTCCTGATCTTTACGGTGCTGCTCGCATTGGCGACCCTGTACACGCTCAGCTTCAACTACTTCTCCAGTGAGTTTGAGAAGGAAGCGCAAGTTCAGGGAGTCTATGAGGCGGAACAACTGCTCGACGCGGGGCAAATCACCGACGAACAGTTTGACGCTACAGCGGCCAAGGAAGCCAAAGACTTCCTGCGGGCCAAGGGAGACTCCGCCATTGTCCCGATCTTCGGCAAGACATACCGGGAAGCCAAAGAACGCGAGTTGAATCTCGGTCTCGACCTCCGCGGAGGCATGAGCGTAACACTGGAAGTGTCTATTCCAGATCTCGTCATCGCCCTAGCAGACTACAGCACAAACGATCAATTCCGGAATGCAGTCGCACAGGCCAAGGCCGAGCGCCGCAATTCCAATGCGGACTTCATCACGCTGTTTGGCCAAGCATGGACTGCTCAAGGAGGCGATGTAGAACTGTGGCGAATCTTCCACAACATGGAGAACCGGGACCTCTTCCCACAGAAGAGCACCGACGAAGAGATTCTTTCCATTCTTCGCGCGGAAGCAGAGACGGCCATCAACAACACCGAAAACATCATCCGCAAAAGGATCGACCAACTCGGTGTCGCACAACCCAACGTACAGAAGCTGTCTTTCAGCGGACGTATTCTCGTTGAGCTTCCAGGCATCGATGACCCCGCGCGGGCTCGAAAGCAACTGAAGTCAACCGCCAACTTAGAATTCTGGGAGACCTGGTTCAACGAAGAGGTCGCCCAACGCATCGCCGATGCAAACGTTGCCGCCGGCCAAGCCTTGAGTCCCGACTTATATGGCGACAATGCACCGGCAGACAGCGCTCTCACGACGGAGCAAATCAGATCGAAGAATCCTTTGTTTGCCGTGATGCAACCAGAACGCACGGCAAAAACGAGTGTCGTCGGCTATGCAGTTCAAGCAGACACAGGTCAAGTCAATGACATCTTGGCAATGCCTGCAGTGAAAGCTGCACTCGGCAACGATCTCCGCCTTCTGTGGAGCGCCAAAAGCAATGGAAACGTCTCGACGCTTTATGCCATCCAAGACCAGAGCGGAAAAGGCAAGGCCAAACTCGATGGAAAAAACATCGTCGACGCCCGCGTTGGTTATGATGAAATCGGAGACGTGGTCTGCAACATGACCATGAATGGCGAAGGTGCCGGAATCTGGGGACAGATGACCAAGGCAGCTGCCGCCGATAACAACCGGGCTGTGGCTGTGGTGCTTGACAACCTCGTTTTCTCCGCGCCAAACGTCAACAGCCCCATTCTGAATGGCCGATCGCAAATCAGCTTTGGCACTGGCCAAACTGCAGAGCAAAAGCTGCAGGAAGCCGAGGACTTGTCCAGCTTGCTCAAGGCCGGCTCCCTGCCTGCGCCGGCTCGCATAGTAGATGAAGTCTCCGTAGGACCCCAACTTGGTGAAGACAACATCCGCGCTGGTTTGAGCTCATTCATCTTCGCGCTCCTCGTGGTGTTGGTCTACATGATCTTCTACTATCGCGGTGCGGGCGTGGTCAGCAACATGGCCCTCATTGCCAACCTGTTCTTCTTGATTGGGGCACTGGCCTCCCTCGGCGCAGCCTTGACACTGCCCGGAATCGCTGGTATCGTTTTGACCATTGGTATGGCTGTGGATGCCAATGTCCTTATA
>CACAUH010000030.1 GCA_902535565.1 uncultured Bacteroidota bacterium
TGAAGTTGACATTCTGAGTTTGCATTGCAACCTCACCCCTGAAACCCGAGGCTTAGTCAACAGGGAATTCCTTTCTGCCTTTGCCAATCCCATTATTCTCATCAACACGTCCAGGGGTCAGGTCGTGCGAACAGCAGATTTGCTTGACGCCCTTACTGATGGCCGCGTCATCGCGGCAGGATTGGACGTCTTCGACCGAGAAGCAACCGGGTTCGATGCCATCTCCCCAAGTGGTGAGGATGACGCCGTTTGGGACCGCCTGATGGCCCACCCCCGGGTACAGGTCAGCCCGCACGTGGCGGGCTGGACTGAAGAGAGTTACGTGAAGTTATCTTCTGTGTTGGCAGACAAAGTGCTCGCCGAATTCAGCGCCTGACTCAATTGGTGCGCTCGCGAGAATTCGCAGAGTACAACACCTTGAGTGCTGAGGCCTTTCTCAATTCCTGCTTCACGTCGGTCACCACACCCATCTTGGTGTCTTGGTCGACCTTCATGGAAACCCACATCTTGGTCTGCTCGGCTTCGGCCAACGTTAGGCGTTCGTTTTCAACCCAATCCCGAATCTGTGCCACATCGGCGAACTGATCGTTGAGTTGGATGACCGGCTCAGTGCCATAGCGCTTGTCCTGAGGGGGCCCAATGTTGATGTACCGAATCAGGTGCTTCTTTTCAATCTTGTATATCTCAGAGGCCTCGGGGCGAATAACCCGCACCATTTCCTCCTCTGTTCGCAGCACGGTGGCCACCATGAAGAAGAAGAGGAGCATGAAAACGATGTCCGGCAGTGAGGCTGTGGAAATGGCCCCCGTCTCGCGCTTCTTTTTCTTGAACTTACTCATCAGTAGTAGCCTTGGCTTGCATCACGTGGCTCTGCCTCGGAAATCCGCTGGGGAAACACCAGGCGAATGGCCTTGATTTTGTCGAGCAGGCTCTCCTCCTTGGTGCGACCGTATCGTTCCTCAAGGGCCCCGTATGACTCGTTGAATTTGGCGATGGCCAACTCATCCCGAAGCTCATTGACCGCGGCTTCTAACTCGTTTTGCACCTGTAGGTAGAGATCGTAAGACGTGTTGCGGTCAGTTTGAAGGCTGATGAGTGCCGAACCCGGCAATTCCCGGTAGTCGCTGCCAAACAGCGCAATGGCCTTGAGCTTATCCCGGACCTTCTCTGCGCGCTTGTCCTGCCCCGCTGCGACAAGACTCTGCTCCAGCACCACCAAGTCGGCCTTCCGTACCCATTGACGCTCCGGATATTTCATATTGTCGTCACCGAGCACCACGTTTGGACGCTCAGGGTGAATCAGACCTGTTCCCGTGGCAATCAAGAAATCCTTGGCGCCGTCTTTGAGTTGATCAATGGAAAGCACTTCCTTCTCAACGAGCAATTCATCGCGGAAGTTGGTTCTGACATTGTAGACATCCCCATCCTTGACCTCTTGCTGCTCCATATCCGGCGGAACCGGTGGAGGAAGCTGGCGCTTCACACCCTCATCACTGTCGATGGTGGTGGTGACAAGCCAGAAGATCAACAACAGGAAGGCGATATCCGCCATCGACCCCGCATTGATTTCCTGAAGTTCTCTGCGTGCCATGGTCTTTTACAGCCAGTTTTTGAGGATGGTCTTGCCTTCCACCACAATGATGGACACAATGGCCAAAATCCCCAAGATGTATATGAACTGAATGCTCGCGTCGGCGATTTTGACGTCCTGCTCGGTAACGACAGAGCCTCCCATGAGCATGGCCTCAGTGACGGTGGTGTCCGCCATGACCCAAGCAATCAGACCAGCAAGGAAAAACACAGCGAAGCCGATCAAGGCGCCCATCGCCCGCTTGGGCTGGGTGATGAGCTTCTGGGAGAAATGATACAATCCGAAACCAAGGATGGCCACGACACAAACCAAACCTGTGTAAAGGTTCAGGCTGACCAGACTCTCGACGGGACCATTGGGATCGTCACTGTTGATGGCTGACATCACCCAGAAGCAACCAAGAACAATGATCAGGATGCGAAGGGCAATGAGGGCCGAACGGATGGAGATGGCTTTCATGGTACTGCTGTTTTGCGACCGCAGAACCGATCAGCCGTTCAACTTCTTCTTGTAAACGAGGTCCACGAGGTCCATGGACGCCTCCTCCATGTCGAAGACAATGCCGTCGATTTTGGAGAGGATGTAGTTGTAGAAAATCTGTAAGATGATCGCGACGACAAGACCAGAAACTGTCGTAATCAAAGCCACTTTAATACCACCAGCAACAATGGACGCGTTGATCGTGTTGGCCTGAGCGATTTTATCGAAGGCCTCGATCATGCCAATCACCGTTCCCATGAAACCGAGCATGGGAGCCAAGGCAATGAACAGGCTGATCCAGCTCAGTCCGCGCTCCAACTTGGTGCTTTCCAGACTTCCATAATCTTCCACTGCTTTGGCAAGCTCCTCATAGCTTCCACCACTGCGGTCGAGTCCTTGGTGGAAGATGGCGGCTATCGGGCCGCGGCTGTCGGCGCAAACCGCTTTGGCAGCATCCACGCCCCCGCTGTTCAAGGCCTCTTCGACCTTGGCGAGCAAGGCTTTGGTGTTGGTGGTGGCCATGTTCAAGTATATGATGCGCTCAATGGCCAAAGCCAGACCGAAAATGAGACAGAGTACAACGAAGCTCATGAAGAGCACGCCACCCTCAATGATGCGAAGCTTAATCTGCTGACGGGCTCCCGTCACCTCCACGGTTTCTTCTGGCACAACGGCAGCCTCCTCAGACATAGAAGCATCCGCCGGAACGGCTGTGGAGTCCAACATGGCGGAATCGGCCATGGCACTATCAGGAACCATGACAATCATGGAATCTCCGGAGTTGAAAATGGTGTCTCCATCCTGTGCGGAGACCGGGGCGGCGAATAAGAGGGCCGCTGCAAAGAGGGCGAACAACTGCTTCATGGTGAAGATGTGGGTCGTGGTTGTGTCGTTGTTTGGGAGCCTAAAGACTCGCGAGGGGCGAATTTAGGCAAAGCCAAGCGCCCGTCCACCATCCACGGATATAGAGACCGAACCGTTTTCGCTGTCCCTCTAGAAGTCAAGGCCTCCAGCTGTTCTTATGTTGTCCCCACCAACCACGTCAAAGGCGTTGCAAGCCTTGGCCCTGTGCATGTGCGAAAGCCGCTTCACAAAAAATTCCGGGCTCATCCCTGCGATGACTGTCCAGCTTGCCATGAAGAGGAGACAAAAAAACCCGCCTCAATGACGGGTCTTTTGCGGAGAGACGGGGATTCGAACCCCGGATACCCTTTTGGAGTATACACGCTTTCCAAGCGTGCGCCTTAAGCCACTCGGCCACCTCTCCTTCTTAACCGGGAAGCCCCGGTGATATTGGGCGTGCAAGGTACCCCATATTCCAACACGGCAACAAGTCGATTTGCGTCGGGGTTCAAGAGAATCGAAATCCGATCAGCGAATGGCCTCTGCTGGGGTCTGCTCACCGGCGAGCTCAAACTTAAAGGCTGCCCGCAAGCCCTCCCGTGAAGGCGACTTGGCCGCTAAGACCATCAGCTTGGTGACGGCCGCTTCCAATGTGATATCGAGACATGGCTCCACTCCAATCCTCGTGAGGCCCGCCCCAGTAACGTATCGATTCGCATCCACTGAGCCAACCGTACACTGCGTGACGTTGACCAGAAACACCCCACGCTCTTGGGCTTCGGTGAGCACCGCCAAAAACTCTGGATTCTTCGGTGCGTTTCCCGAACCGTACGTGCGCAAAACGGCCGCCCGAAGACCGGGTTGCGACAACTGATGCCTCAAAGCCCCTGAAGTCAAGCCGGGAATCAGGTGTACAATGGTCACGTTGGTGTCAAGGGTCTCATTCAATCCGGCATCTCCCTTGGGCCTGAGCAGCAAGTCTCGTCGGAATCTGACATGTACCCCCACCTCTGCAAGGGCGGGAAAATTCGGGCTAAACAACGCTTGGAATCCCTCTGCGTCTTGCTTGTGGGCGCGGTTTCCACGCATGAGTTCATCTCCGAAATAAATGACAACCTCACGGACCAAAGGTCCACGTGAAGGATCCGAGGAATCCCACTTTGAGGCAATCTCGATAGCAGTCAGCAGGTTTTCCTTGCCATCCGTCCTCAAGACTCCGATGGGCAACTGGCTCCCAGTGAGCACAACAGGCTTCGCAAAAGCCGGCAGCATGAAACTGAGAGCACTCGCCGTGTAGGCCATGGTGTCCGTGCCGTGAAGGATGACAAACCCGTCATACCGCTCGCGTCGGAGGAACAGCAATCGCGCCAGCTCACCCCATCGTTCCGGCGTCATGTCACTGCTGTCGATGGGATCCAACGATTCAAAATCGAGCTTCACCTCAAGCGAATCGACCTCCGGAACTCGGTTTCGCAGGTGGTCGAAGTTGAGCGGCTTAAGGGCCCCTGTATCCGGATCCTCCACAGAACCAATGGTGCCCCCTGTGTATACGAGCAGAATTCGACTCGGCGTCATGAACTAATTGGATTAAATGGAGGCAACCGGAAAAGACGTTCGGCATTGGCTGTGGTCAATTTGGCCAATTCGTCCACGGGCATCTCAAGGAGGTCTGCTACGCGCTGTGCAATGATTGCCGTGTAGGCGGGCTCGTTTCGCTTTCCCCGGTGCGGAGCGGGAGCGAGATAAGGGCTGTCCGTTTCGAGCACAATGCGGTCTTGAGGAAGATGGGGAAGGACCTTGTCAAGACCGCCATTTTTGAATGTGGTTACACCCCCCAAACCGAAGTAGAACCCGGGGTACCCGGCACCCTTTTCCGCTTCGGAACTGCCTCCCGTAAAGCAATGAAACACCCCCCTCAGTCCGGTGTTTATGTATTGATCCAATACGGCGAAGGTGTCCTCAAAAGCATCCCTTACATGTAAGACAACCGGAAGGTCGCGTTCTATCGCCCAACCAATTTGGGCGTGAAATGCTTCCATTTGATGCATCCTGTTCTCCCTACCACGGAACAAATCCATTCCAATTTCTCCCACTGCCACGCAGGAGCGAGCATCCAAAGCATGGAGTATGGAAACACTTTGGGCCTTCCAATCGGCTTTGACGTGACAAGGGTGCAGGCCCATCATGGGAAGACACCGGTCTGGAAAGGCATCGACCAAAGCCAACAGAGGCTGCACACTATCGGCATCGATGTTGGGCAACAACAGACGCTCCACCCCAACTTCAAAAGCCTGTTCCAATACGGCATCCCGGTCTGAATCAAACGCGGATGCATAGACGTGGCAATGGGTATCAATCAGGGACAACGCCATGGGTTAAAATTACACGCCAGTATTCGCCTCCCCGTTTTCTCCACTGCGCACAGATTGGTAGCGCTTGATGGCCAAGGTCAGCATCAGTGCGAGGCCGAGTATGCCAGCAACACCCCAAATCCACCCCACCGCGTCTTTGAGTACGATCAGAAACACAATGGCGATCAGAATTACAGTGGGCACTTCATTTAAAAAACGAAGGCGCATCGACGAGGCTTGAGGGCCGTCGGTCTTGCATTGGCTCAAGATTTTTGCTCCCATTACCATGTAAGCCCACAACGCAGCGACGAAGACGAGCTTCACCCACATGAAGGGCATTTGGAGCCAAACTGGATTCAGGACCACCAAGGCTAAACCGAAACCCGTCGCCAGCACACCACTTGGCAACGTGATGGCCAACCAAAGCCGCCGCTCCATGATGCGGAATTGGGGAAGGAGGATGTCGCGCTCCACAGGGGATTTGTCCATGGCCTCCCGGTGATAGATAAAGAGCCGGAACAGATAAAAAAGTCCAGCAAACCAGGTCACCACAAAAATGATGTGCAGGGCCTTTAGAACGTCGTAGGACATGGTGCAAAGGTGAAGGAGTGTTGCGAGATTCTCACAATGGGGCCGAGAAGTCGACCTTTGCAGTGAAAACAAACAAGGATGGCACTGAAGATTCGCCCCGCGAAGGACACCTTCGCCACCACTACACACATCGTTTTGCCCAACGACACCAACGTGTTGGGCAACCTCATGGGAGGACAACTGTTGAACTGGATGGACATCGCCTCCGCGATCAGTGCCAACCGGCACTGTCGGCGGGTGGTGGTCACCGCCGCCGTGAACAACGTCTCCTTTGACCGGCCCATCCGATTGGGAGACACCGTCACCATCGAGGCCAAGGTCAGCAGGTCATTCTCCAGCTCAATGGAGGTGTTCATGGAGGTTTTTGTGGAGGACAATGCCACCGGTGAACGGTCAAAATCCAACGAAGCGATGTACACGTTCGTCGCAGTGGACCAGCTGGGTGCCCCAATCGCTGTTCAGGAACTACTGCCGGAAACCGATGAGGAAAAACAACGGTTCAATGGCGCCCTTCGCCGCCGACAGTTGCGGCTCATCCTGGCAGGAAAAATGGCGCCAAAGGATGCAACCGAGCTCAAGGCCTTGTTTGACTGAGCACCTTTCGGGCTGCATCAATGATGCGCTCAGGTGAAACCCGGTGCGTGCAAGGCGTACTGTGACGACAACGGTTTCCGAGGCGGCTACAAGGTCGGCCTCGTTCGGGGTTGGCAGGCTCAAGCTCTGTGGTTAACGAGTGGGGTTTCCAAGGCCCCATTCCAAGAGAAGGGGAAGTACATCCCCATACCACCACCATGGGGGTCTGCATCGCTGCACCTGCGTGCATGGCTCCTGTGTCGCCGACGATGAGCAGTGCAGCATTCGACAACACCTCAAAGGTCTCACGCCAGGACAGCCCACAAGCATTGGCCACATGGTCTCCCGCTCCATTCGCCAAACGTGCCGCCATATCGGATTCTGAAGCCCCCCCAATCAATTGTATGGCATGGCCTTCTCCAGCAAGTCCGGAAAGAATGGCCGCCCAATGCTGCTCCGGAATGGCCTTACCCGCATGGGCAGCACCCAATGCGAGGACTATGCCAGACGGGCCCTTTTGGGCGCCTCGAACCGATGGTACTGTCAACCTTCCACCATCTCCCAGGCCCTCCAAGACCTCAAGCGGAGAACCAAACGGAGTCAAGGCTTGGAGATAGCGCTCCACAACATGCTGGCCCTTCAAACGGTCCCAACCTGTTCGAACCAATAGGATCTTATCGAAACTTCGTTTGTCGACTGTTAAATCAAGGGCCCTTCCCTCCCCTGTTCTCAGCGCCCGTTTCACAAATGCAGACCGCGCGTTGTCATGGAGGTCCACCACATAGTGAAACCCCATATTTCTCAGGCCCTCCTCTACCTCTGCCGTGGTGTGGTCAATCGTCCAAACCTTCTCCACTCCCTCCAACCCGGACACAGCATCTGAAAAGGCAGACTTGGTGAGATAGTGCACTTCCACTTTTCCTTCGAGCATGGCATGAAGCACTCGAATCACAGGCGAAGTCAAGATGATGTCGCCCATGCTAGAAAACCGGATGACCAGAACCCTTGTGGTCATTTCCATTTGCGGCACTTCAGTCACGTCCGGGAAGGTAACCCTCTGAAAGCAGGAAGCCGCCCCCTTTCGGGAGCGGCTTCCGCCTCAAGCGATTTGGCAAACGCTTTCCTCTAGTCTGGAATCATTCTGAAACCAGGAGCTTCTTGACCACGACGTAGTCAGAGCTGCTCAGGCGGACCTGATACATGCCTCCTGACAGGCTGTTGGCGTCGATGTCGAGTACGTACTGGACTTCCTCGCTGGCATTGCCATCGAACAACTCCTGAACGAACTGTCCACTCATGGTGTACAGGTCGATGCGCAAACGCATGTTGTTGCTCACCACAAAGCCCAGCGTGCTGTAGTCGTTGGTTGGGTTCGGCTGGAGACCCGTGATGCGAATTGGATCCTTCAAGCTGCTTACGCCACCGGTGATGTCAATCGGCGAGTGGTCGCTATTGCCGCTCACTGTCACATTGTCGAGGTTGTCAAACTCACCCGTCCCGAGATCGGTGTAGGCAAAGTCTGTGCTGTTTCCACAATCATCCGTGATGGTGTAGCTGTAATCAATCTGCCATCCGAGGCAGCAGTCGAGGTCGAAGAAGATGTCTCCACTGGAGGACACCATTCCTTGGCTCTCACCGTCCACCACGAGCTCACCGCTGTAGAAGAACCAAGCGCTACCACCGTAGTTCTCGTTCTTGTTGTTGGCACCCTCACCGATCTGGAGACCGTAGTAAGCATTCAACGGCTGGTGATTGAGTTCGAAGGAAGATCCTGCGAACGTACCTGTACCGGTCATGGTACCGTTGGCCATCACGTAATAAATCCATTCGGTCCAAATCTCGATTCCTGGGAAGATATCGGCGCAGTCCTTCTTGTAGTTATGCATACCAGGCAGGCCGAGCCACTCATTCCAGTCGTGACCGCCATCGTAGGTGGCCTCGAAGATGAATCCACCTCCGTTTCCATCCTCGGTGTCGAGGGTGATGTGCATGGTGCTGTCTGGAGCGATTTCTACAATGCTGCTGCCTCCGGCCACGAGTGTGAAGCTCTCACCGTTCGGGAAGTTGAACAGGCGGATGGCTTCTGGGTCGCGGTCATCACAGGTTTCTCCATTGGCAACGGTCTCTACATCAGATGGCATGCAGTAGTTGGAGATATCAGCTGTTGGCAGGTAACCGCTCTCTTCAGAAGAGAATGCAAGCGTCACCTCGCTGTCGCAATTGTCATCGTATTCGACATCGCAAGCAGACGGAATCTGGATGAAGTCAAAGATGTCGTTGATGCCATTTTGATTGTCATCACCACAAGCGTACTCCACCGTCTCGCCGTTGGCGATACCGCAGGTTGCCGTGAACTGAGGTGCCATCTCATCCAAGACAATAATGTCTTGACTCATGGTTACCGTGTTGTCGTTTCCACAGTCGTCTGTGGCCACGCTGGTCCAAGTCCGCGTGAAGGTGTAGCTGCCTTCAGCGGCTGAGTCACCATCATCACAAGTCTGGACATTCGGGCTGTCGCTGTAAGTCAAGACGTTGGCAACATCGCTGTCACAATTGTCATCAGTGGTAATGGCTGGGACACCTGTAGCAGCATCGCTGCGATCGGTCTCACAATCACCGTCGAGATACAACGTCACAGAGGCAAGCTGCTCGATGGTCTGGCTTGGGTCCACGTTGTCTTGGACAGTGATCAGTTGATCAACACTTGTCGAAGTGCTGTTTCCACAATCATCCGTAGCCGTGAAGTTGAACGTACGGGTGAAGACATAACTTCCATCCAGAATGTCGTCGTCACCGCTGCAGGTATACTGCGGAGCGCTGTCACTGAAGTCCGTTTCCACGGTGATGTCAGAATCACATCCATCACTTGTGCTATGGGTAGCGTATCCCAAGGCATCCGTGCTCAAATCGGCTGAACAGTTGTCATCCAACTGCACCACTTGATCTGCTGGGGCCTCTGCACTCAATTCAGGCGCAATTTCATCCGTCACAGTGATGGTCTGAATGTGATCCTCGCTGCTGGAGTTTCCGCAGTCATCCGTGGCCAACGCTGTCCAAGTACGGGTGAATGTGTAGCTGCCCTCGGCGTTGCCATCGGAACCATCACAGGTGTACTCTGGAGCGGAATCCACGTATGTGATTTCGATGCTCACGTTGCTGTCGCAGTTGTCATCAGCAACCGCAGTGGCCTGACCTGCAGCAGCAGGAGAGGTGTCAGTTGTGCAGGCAGCATCCAGCGTTGTGCTGAACGTGTCAGGACAGGAAATGTCAACCGTTGGGTTGATCTCGTCGTTCACAGTGAACTGCTGATCGTGCGTCTGGGTCGTCTCATTTCCACTGTCATCACAAGCGATGGCTGTCCACGTCCGGGTGAATGTGTAGCTGCCCTCAGCATTGCCGTCAGACCCATCGCAGGTATAGACAGGAGCACTGTCACTGTGATAGATGCTGATGGTCACGTCACCATCGCAGTTATCTGCTGCAGAAGCCGTTACCATATCAAGCCCAGTGTCTGTCTCACAGGCTGCATTGAGCGTCTCAATGCGATCTGCGGGCCAATCCACGGTCATGGACGGAGCGATTTGGTCGAGAACCGTGATGGTGTGCTCACAGTAGCTATTTGACTTCCAGTTCTCATTCTCGCATGCATCCTCAGCGTAGAAGACGCGCGTGAACTGGTAAGAACCATTGTGACCAGCGTCATCCGTACCGTAGACATAGTCAGCCCCATCGGTATCACAAGCAGACGGCAGATCAATGAAGCTCACATCCTCGTGCCATACGTCAGGATCAGAATCACAGTTGTCCGTCACGGTGGCCATTCCGGTCACGTCTGTGCTCAGGTCAGTGCTGCAATTTTCATCCAAGTACACCGTGATGTCGTCTGGGCAGAAGTCGAATTCTGGAGCAAGTGTGTCCACAGTGGCCACATACTGAATGGCACTCTGTGCTTGGTTACCACAATCGTCGTATGCGGTCCAAATCCGGACGTAAGTGCCTGGGCAGGATCCGGACGTCAAGAAGGCCGTAGAAATTTCGTAGGTCAACTCGCTGTCGCAGTTGTCACTGGCATGCAATGGCAAGATGCTCGTGTCAAATGGATCGGGTATGTCTCCACAAGTGATGGGCGCAGGGTAGAGGTCATCGGGGTTGCCGTCAAACATTGGGGCCTCCTCATCCGTGAAGGTGAGAATCTGATCACAGCTCAAAACGGTCGTGTTGCCGCAGTTGTCCACTGCGGTGACCGTGAAGGTCCGGGTCAGCGTGTAGCTTCCCTCATCGGCGCTGTCCCCATCGGAGCAATCAGCAACGGCCACGTCAGCATGCGTGAAGGAAACTGAGACTTCAGCGTCACAATTGTCGCTGACCTCCCATGAAGGCTCACCATTCGTAGCGAGACTCAAGTCGCCGTCAGCAAAACACACGTTGGCATACAGTCGATCTGCTGGGCACTCAATTGAGAGTTCTGGACTCGTTGTGTCCTGAACCTCGATGGTTTGGCTCTGTTCGTGAGTGTTGCCAGCACAGTCTGTAGTGGACCATGTTCGGGTTAATGTATAGGTGTCCTCACAAGCACCGTCTGTGCGGACTTCGCCGAGGTAATCAATGTCAGCATCAGGGTCACAATTGTCGGACGCAGCCAGCGTGCTCAAGTCGGCAACGGCTGGAACAGCATCACACTCGACGGTCGCATCCGCTGGGAAGGCCGTGAACTCAGGCGCTGTGGTGTCCTCAATTGTGATGTATTGGATGTGTTCAGCATAATTACCTGAGCAATCCGTTGTGCTGTATGTACGCTTGATTGTGTACTCTTGGAGGCAAGGCGTGGTGAGGATGAGATCACTGTAACTAACCAACGCCTCAGCATCACAATTGTCCATGGCTTCAGCGTGCATGCCATCACCTGGCGTGAACTCAGGCACGGCATAATTGTCACCGAGCTCGTGCTGGACTGAGCCTGTAAGGCTTGCGTCGCTGCACTCGAGGGTGTAATCGGCGGGAGCCAAAGTGAATTCAGCAGGTGTGCGGTCCATGACCACCAAAATTTGCTGGAATGTGCTTGTGTTTCCGCACTGGTCCACAGCTGTGTAGTCGATGATATAGTCATCGTAACAACCTGCGGAGAGCGGCGTGCACTCAGCGTCAACATGGCTCATTTCGCAATTGTCCGTCACCGTGACAAGGCCAAGGCTGTGGAGATAGTCATAGTCACAGGCACCCCACAGATCACACTCCAATGTATCTACGCCTGCAGCGAGGAAGGATGGAGCAATCTGGTCTTGAATGTCAATGCGCTGATCGTCACTTGTAACATTGGAATTTCCACAGCTATCAGTGGCCATAACAGTCCACGTGCGGATAATGCTGTAGCACCCGGTGCTCACACTGTCAACGATCTCATCACTGAATGTCATGCCTGTATCAGCAAGGTCACAGTTGTCGCTGTAGCTCGGTGATCCCTCTCCAGTGTTGCTTGGGTCGAGATCCACGTAGCAAAGTCCGTTCACATTCAATGTGATGTCAGCAGGAGCTGTGACAGCAACTTCAGGACTCGTGTTGTCTTCGATTGTGATGACCTGAACATGATAGGTCTGGTTTGCGAAGCAGTCAGTTGCAACCCAAGTGCGGTTCAAAACACGACAGCTGCTTGCGGTGTACTCAGCAGTGGTCTCACCCACAAGCTCAACACACACGTATACAGTATTGCCATCGGCAAACCCTGCAGTGTTCGGGTCAAATCCTGCGGCACACCCATATTCACTGTCGTCACAATTGTCGGTGAAGAGCACAACTTCAGCATCAGCAGGGTTGTCTGCCAACCATTGGTCACTCTCATCACATGTCAGCAACACGTCTTCACCTCCAGACACATAAGTAGGTGCCTGTGTGTCGTCACGTGTCACCATTTGGACAATTTCCGTAGCGATGTTGCACTGATCGTCAAACGCGATATAGTGGAACTCGGCATACTCACCTTCCTGGCAGTCTGTCGCAAAGTCACAGTTTGGCTCAAGGGTAGAAATCACGTCACCTGCGAAGCCCATGGCATCCTCACCGGCGATTGAACCATTCCAGCTGAACCATCCCGAGAATCCATTATCATCACAGTTGTGGTTGTTCGCACCATTGCCCAATTGGAAGCCGAAATACTCACTGGCTGGCTGGTGGTTGAAATGAATCAAGGTTCCGAACTGCCATGCTCCTGGTCCACCAACAGCATATGAAGCGGCGTTGTTCAAGGTGTACATCGTCCAGAGGTCAGTATTCACAGCACAACCGTAGTCATTCTTGAATCCACCTGCCCAGTCAGCACCCGCAGTGCGTCCTTCGAAGAAAAGGTGAATCTCCAAACGGAGGTCATTGTTGTCACTGTCCATCACCACACCTTCGAGGATGGCGGTTCCGTTTTCGAACTGGGTCAGGCTCACACCACCGTTGGCGGCGTCTTCCAAGAAGTAGTGACCTTGACTCATGTCTCCATTCATGTCATAGAACTGGAGCAAAGCGTCTGGACCATTGTTGAAATTCGGATCATCTCCGGCCGTTGTAGCGTTCCAACCCTGAGTGGTACCACCACCCGTGCAGAGTTGATTACGACCATCGGCAAGACCTTTAACCGTCACCACTTCCTCGAGCTCCAAATCATTACAAGCAAAGCCTGTCGCAGCTGCAGCTGTCGCGGCCTCCAAATCTACCTCACACTCCACGGTGTAATCCGCGAGATCACCATCAATATCAAGGCTGGCACAGCCCAAGCATGGGTCTGCACTTTCCAAAGGAATCACGCTTCCAATAGAATACAGATAGCTGTTGCTCGCAAAAAGGAAACCTCCATCGATGATGGTGAATGCATCACCATCTGAGTTGAGAAGGCTGCCATCAGCAGCAGAGTATGTAAACTCTTCAGCCGCATTGTTGGTGTAAGTCTCGCCATCAGCCAAGGGGCCGCAAAGTCCTGGGAAGAAGTGCCCTTCCATCAATTCTGCCAACACTTCGGCTGACAGAGTATTCAGGTTGTAACCTGCGGCATCCCATGCTGCATCAACAGGCAAGAAAACAGAGCCACACAGGGCCGCGGAAGGACCATCAAGGGTTGAACCCAAAAGTGAAGCCGAGCTATCAATGGACGCTCCAGCAGCGATGGCAACATCGATGGCACCTCCATTTGACGTGAGGGCCTCTTCTTCATTACAAATGTCGTCACCGTCTAGGTCATTCAAGCAAGCGTTGTCACAGTCCACATAGTCCACACCGTAGAGGTCAACAGGGTAATCACAAGCGCCAGCATCCGTGGCTGATGCATCGTAATTACATGCGGCTGCTTCTTGACACCCAACGATTTCAAATGGGTCACAAACTCCGTCGCCATCGGCGTCAGCCAAACAATTTCCGTCGCAATCGTATCCGGCATCGGCATATGTGCAGGCCCCTGCGTCAGTAGCAGATGCATCATAATTACAGGCCGTGTCATCCTGACATCCGACAATTTCGTCTTCATCACATACGCCATCACCGTCAGCATCGTTGTAACAGCTGCCATCACAATCGAGGTTAGTGATTCCATTGTTGACGTCAACTGCATACTCACACAAGCTGTTGTCAGTGTCGGTAAAGACACCTGTGTTACAAGCAACAGGATCGGTACACCCTGCGCTCTCATCTTCGTCGCAGACACCATCACCGTCGGCATCATTCAAACAGTTACAGTCACAATCAACGTTGCTCGCTCCACAAACATCAATAGGGTAGTCACAATCTCCCGCGTCAGTCGCAGCTGCATTGTAGTTACAGGCATCTTGGTCTTGGCAACCAACAACCTCCAAGTTGTCGCAAACGCCATCACCGTCTGAGTCTGAGTCACAATCGCCTCCGCAATCGCCTACAGCATCGAGGTAAAGACAAGAGCCATCATCTTCAGTAGCATTTGGCATGTAGTTACAAGCCAGAGTGTCGGTACAACCGTCCTCTTCGTCTTCGTCACACGTGCCGTCACCATCTGTATCGTTTACACAGTTGCCGTCGCAGTCGAGAACGTTGTTGGGGTAACCCTCAGGGAAGGAACAGGACCCATCATCGTCCGTAGCTCCTGCACTGTAGTTACACGCCTGCGCGTCCGTACAACCATCAATTTCATCCTCGTCGCAAACGCCGTCTCCGTCTGCATCGTTGAGGCAATTGCCCGCACAATCCAGGTTGGCTGCCGCGGGATAGGTACACGATCCATCATCAATGGTTGCGCCATCCGTGGTATTACAAGCCTCTGGGTCTGTACACCCTGCGCAAGACGTGTATTCACAACTTCCATCGTCAGTGTTGGCCGCTGCGTTGAAGTTGCACGCACCTGAATCAGTGCAACCATCAATCTGATCAGCATCACAAATGCCATTGCCGTCTGCGTCACCGTCCGCAATTCCCCCGAGACCATCACAAGAATCACAAGGGTCTGTCAACAGCAAGCAGGAACCATCGTCATCCGTGGCTGCACCACTGTAGTTACAAGCCTCGGAATCAGTACATCCAAGAATT
>CACAUH010000031.1 GCA_902535565.1 uncultured Bacteroidota bacterium
CCGTTGAGTGGGATGCAGCGGATGGTCGCCTTTGTTTCTTTCTTGATGCGTTCTTCCGTCTCGGCGGTGCCGTCCCAATGGGCGCTCAGGAAGCCCCCTTCTTCCAGACCAGCCGTGAACTCCTCCCATGTGTTGACCTCACGGGTTCCTTTTTCCATGCGGTCGCGGGCCCGCTCGAGCAGGCCACCCTGAATTTCAACGAGAAGATTTTGGACGTGTCCCACGATTTGATCGGCGGGAACGAATGCCTTCTCCCCCGTGTCGCGGCGGGCCACCTCCACGGTTCCGTTCTCTGCATCGCGCGGACCAATGGCCAGCCTCACTGGAACACCCTTGAGTTCATACTCGGCAAACTTCCATCCCGAGCGCTTGGTGTCGTCGTCGTCGAGTTTCACGCGAAGTCCGGTGGCCTTGAGTTCGTCGCGCAGCTTTTCGCATGCACCGCTCACCACGGCATTGGACTCGCCCCCCTTTTGGATGGGCACGATGACCGCCTCAATGGGGGCGAGCTTCGGCGGTACCACCAGACCCTTGTCGTCGCTGTGGGTCATAATGAGGGCGCCCATCAAGCGGGTGGAGACCCCCCAGCTGGATGCCCAGACGAACTCTTTGCCACCATCCTTGGTCGCATACGTGACGTCAAAGGCCTTGGCGAAATTCTGTCCCAAAAAGTGACTGGTCCCCGCCTGTAGGGCCTTGCCGTCTTGCATCATGGCCTCGATGCAAAACGTCTCGTCCGCGCCGGCAAAACGCTCACTTTCGGTCTTCAAGCCGCGAACAACCGGCATCGCCATCCAGCCTTCGGCGAAGTCCGCGTAAACGTGGAGCATCTTTTCAGCCTCTTCCATCGCCTCATCACGCGTGGCATGTGCGGTGTGACCCTCTTGCCACAGAAACTCCGCTGTGCGCAGGAAAAGGCGGGTTCGCATCTCCCAGCGGACGACATTGGCCCATTGGTTGACGAGCAGAGGCAGGTCTCGGTAACTCTGGATCCAGTTCTTGTAGGTTTTCCAAATGATGGTCTCTGACGTGGGGCGGACGATGAGCTCTTCCTCCAGCTTCGCGTCTGGGTCCACGACCACCCCTTGTCCATCGGGGTCGTTCTTCAAACGGTAGTGCGTCACCACAGCGCATTCCTTAGCAAAACCTTCTACATGGGCTGCCTCCTTGCTCAAATAACTCTTGGGGATGAACAGCGGGAAATAGGCGTTGACATGGCCAGTGTCCTTGAACTTCCCGTCCAACACCTCCTTCATCCGTTCCCAAATGGCAAACCCATAGGGCTTGATGACCATGCAGCCTTTAACATCGCTGTGCTGGGCCAAGTCGGCTTCCACCACAATTTCATTGTACCACTTGGAATAATCCTGGTCTCGGGGGGTCAGTTTGGCCATGGGAATTTTTGGTACGGCGTTTGCTACTTGAATGCTGTGCAGCAGCAAAAATACACCACCGTCACCGTGCGAACTGCGGACTCAATCCGTTGCCACTGTGTCCATTCACCGTAAATTCCCAACGTCTATGAAGTTGAAGTACCTCCTCCTCTTGGCCCTACCACTCTCGCTGGCCTCTTGTTCCCCCTCAATGGACCTTGTGGGCGAACGGAGCATAGAAACGGATGAATTCTACCTGATGGGTGGAGAAGCCCATGCAGGCGATGCTTCCATCGAAGCCGCTCGGCAGGAGATGATGCTGGATCAGTACGATGCGTATCTGAATGAGGACTACGACGACCCCTATGCCGGACAGTATGGCTACGGCCCACAATCTGGAAGTCAACTTTGGAACCGATATACACCGGGATGGAGCTCTGGACTCAACTCTGGCTGGGGCTATGGAGGCGGATTTAGTCCCTTCACCTATGGTGCCTACAGCGGAGCGTATGGATTTGGCAACCAATACGGCTTTGGCAACGCTGGATACAGTCCATTCAATTCCCCCTACGGGACCACAACCTATGGCTGGGGCAACTCAGCTTTCATGAACGGTTACGACGCCTGGGGAACCCCCATCGGTTGGGGCAACCCGTTCAACTCCAACTTCGCCGGAGGGGGATGGGGTTACGATCCTTGGGGTGGCGGCTATTGGGGCACACCTGGCAACGGGTACTGGAACAATGGATACCACCCCTACTTTGGATACATGGGAGCATACAACAACGGTTGGTGTGGAACCTTGACAAATGGCGAAGGGAACACCACCACTTCGCCCGCTCCCCGTCCTCGGCCGAGCTTCGGTCAATTCGTGGGATACAGTGGGAACTCGGGAGCCTCATCAGGGGATTCACCAAACGGAACCACGTCTCCCAAGCCTGACGTGAACCGGGGAAAAATGGGCAAGCGCAACTCGTCCAGAAGCCGAGGCACCATGGAGATTCCCGGAAGCGACAACCGTGTGCCCAACTACGGTCGTCAAAGCCCCGATCGCTCTGGGGAACAAAACGAGCAGCCGCGCGCTGAACCCGACCGCAACCGGTCCAACCGCAATGGCGGGCGCACCCGAGACAACTGGAGTTCTCCGTCACCGCGAAACAACGCCACGCCAAGCGCCCCCCGGAGTGGCTCCACGCGGCCTTCATCGCCTCGTCCATCTTCTCCCCGTCCCAGTGCGCCCCGAGGTGGAGGCGGACGATCCGGTCGCGGCGGCTGATTTCTGAGGCATGAAAAAGGACAAGATTCTTCGGTGGGCCCTGTCCGTCGGATTCGGTCTGCTCACCATGGCAAGCCAAGCCCAAGGGCTCGACGACATTATGCTGTACGGCAGAATGGACCCGCTGGGAACGGCGAGATCCACCGGCCTTGGTGGCGCCATGACGGCATTGGGCGCCGATTTGGGTGCCATCGGGGTCAACCCTGCCGGACTGGGTATGTATCGCTCGAGCGACATGAGCTTCACGTTGGGTCTGGGTGCAGGAGGAGCAAGCAATTCATTTGCGGGGGAATCCACGGTCACTGCCGTGCCCCACCTGATTGTGGGTCAAATTGGCGGCGCGTTGACCACACCAATGAACAGCCCACACTTTCGGCGTGGCACGTTTGCTTTTGCCTATCGGCCGCTGAAAGACCTTCACCAGCGTGCGGAGTGGTCTGGCGAACAAGAAGGTGAGAGCCTGACCCAGCAGCTTGCCCTTCAGGCCAATGGAACCCAATTCGACAGCCTGTGGTATCAGCATCCATTTGACGCCAACCTCGCGTGGTACACTTACCTCATTGACACCGTACCGGGCACAACGGACCAGTACGACCCCGCATTCGAAGGAGACCAGGTTCAACAGCGCCTTCGCAGGGACCGATCAGGAAGGATGGGAGAGACCTCCATCGCCTTCGGGACCACCTACCAGGACGTGCTGCACATCGGTATGGCTGTGGGTCTCACCTCTGTGGAGATGGAGCGTGTGGATGTCTATTCCGAACAAAAGATGCTGGGCGCCTCCCCATTGGACCGCTTCACCTTCAACGACAGACTGGAGGTCTCTGGCTCAGGCGCGTTCTGGTCATTCGGTTTGATTTTGCAGCCCAAAGCCTCACCCGTTCGGCTGGGGTGGAGCTACAGAAGCGGGTCGGTGTTGAGCATCGACGACTTCTACTCTGTGGATGCAACAGCCGACTTCTCAGATGGCAATGGCTACGGATGGAACAGCCCGGATAGCTTCATGCAATACCGCATCCGGACACCGCGGCAACAGCGTCTGGGCTTGAGCTGGACCATTGGCAAGGGGGCGCTGCTCACGCTGGATTACCAGCGGTCGGATTTTCGATCTGCAACATTCACCTCCAATGATCTCTTCACGGATGATGTGAACCGGATTCAATCTGACCTCGACTCCGCATTTGTCTTAGAACAGCACCTACGCGGCGGCATGGAATTCCGGTTCGAAGAGAATTGGCGATTCCGCATGGGTGGGGGATGGCGATCGCCTGCCGCCAATCCAAAGGAGGATTTCAGCGGTGCCATTGACGGAACGCTCATCGAAGATGCGAGCGACATCATCCACTGGGCAATCGGATGCGAATACAGGTCAGACACCTGGTACACCGGGGCAACCTATAGACACACCTCCACCGATTCGGGACGGCGACTATACGCGCTCAGTCCGGAGGTTGCCACTGGGCGAACCGGATTGGGCTTGTTGATGATGTCAATTGGTGCGCGGTTCTAAAGCCGCTCCAAATCAAGCCTTGGCTGCTGCCTTTAGCTCTTTCGCCACGATTTTCTGGACCTTCTCTTGCTCCTCTACGGCCAGCTCTTGGTCCACGAGAATGCGGCCACTGTGCTCGTCCACAATGATGCGCTTGCGGGCACCAACGTCGAGAATGCGCTGCGGCGGAATCTTGATGTAGCTGCCCGCACTCGCTTCGCGCTCGATGGGCACTACGGCCATGCCGTTCTTGGCACCGTTGCGGATGCGCAGGTATGCCTGAAGCAGGCGGTCGTCAATTTTGGCGGACATCTTGCCACTCATGTTGCTGAGGATTTCCTCCTCGGCACGGGTCTCCGCAATGATTTCTTCCAGCTCGGATTGCTTCGCCTTGAGGTCCTCTGCACGGTTGTCGTGCTTGGCCTTCACCTCTGCGAGGATTTCTCCCTTCTGCTCGAGCTGAGCCTCAGCCTCACGGATTCGCTTTTCTGAGAGCTGAATCTCGAGACTCTGATACTCAATCTCTTTGTTCAGCGACTCGAATTCCCGGTTGTTTCTAACGCTGTTCTGCTGCTCCTCGAAGCGCTTGATCATGGCACCGGAGTCGATGATAGACTCTTTACGCTCATGGATTTTCTGCTTGATGCTATCGGACTCCTCATTGAGGCGGTCAAGGCGAGAGGACAGGCCTGCAAGCTCATCCTCTAGATCTTCCACCTCGAGAGGGAGTTCACCGCGAACCACCCGAAGGCGGTCGATGCGGCTGTCGATTAACTGAAGGTCATATAAGGCACGGAGTTTTTCCTCTGCGCTCGTGGCTTTGGTCTTCTTGGCCATCAGGATACGTGAATAGGGTTGGTGCGGACTTCCGACAAAAGGACTGCGAAATTAGGGAATCCTTCCTTGAGGACAAGGAATTGATCCACAAGCCATTCGGAGATACCCCCTTCGGCCTCAGCGTGACCAATGTCCGCAATTGTGATTTTCTCCTCTGTACCGAAGAATTCATGGTACTTAAAGTCCGAAGAAAGAAAGACATCTGCTTTAGCGCGCAAGGCGTCGGGAAGAAGGAAGCTGCCCGTTCCACCGCAGAGGGCAACCGTCTTGATGGGGCCGCTCGGCGGCAACGTATGACGCACGATGGGGGCCCCGAAGGCCGTCTTCACAAGGTCCACAAATGCCGGCCAATCCATCGGCTCGTCATAGGAGCCGATACCGCCACTTCCCGCTGTCGGATGAAGATTGTCCATCATCAAAATGTCGTGGGCAACCACCTCGTAGGGATGTGCCGCTTGCATTGCCGCTCGAACGCGGCCGATGTTCCAACGCTCGACGACAACCTCCAATCGCGCTTCGGCCTCCAGATGGCGCTCTCCGATTTCACCTAGATGCGGATTCGCCCCGTCCAAGGCACGGAAAGAACCCGATCCCTCTGTGGAGAAGCTGCACTCATCGTAGTCTCCAATTTGGCCACCACCGGCTGCGAACATTGCATCTCGAACGGCATCCAGGTCGGCGAGAGGGACGTACGTTACGATTTTAGCCAAGGTGGATTTGGATGGGCGGAGCACCTCGAAGTCATCGAGACCAAGTTTGGACGCCATCATCGCATTGACGCCATGGGCCACGTTGTCCAAATTGGTGTGGATGGCGTAAAGACCGACACCAGCACGCAGGGCCGCCATCACGGTTCGCTCCACTTGACTCTTTCCCGTAAAGCGCTTCAGCGGACGAAACACGATGGGGTGGTGCGACACAATGAGATTGCAACCCTTGGCAACAGCCTCTTGCACCACCTCCTCCGTAACGTCGAGGGAAACCAAAACCCCTGAAACCTCTGTTTTGGGCTCTCCAACAAGAAGTCCACTGTTGTCATAATCCTCCTGCAAAGCTGGGGGAGCGATCGCTTCGAGAAGCTGGGCGATATCAGAGATACATGGCATGGGCAGGAATTTGGGAAACCAAGATGGGATTATCCGCTTTGTATGTGGCAATTTCGCCGATGATGGCCTTACGGACCAACCCCACCCTCCTGCCGACCGGCAACCAAGCTCCATCAAGCGTGCTGATAGACCGCTGGTGGTGGGCCCCTTTGGCTGCCCTGTTCCGGGCTGCCGTCCGTTTTCGGCACTGGGTTTATGACCTCGGACTCATCAAACAAAAAGAAGGTGCCCTTCCCACTGTCGTGCTCGGCAACGTCACGGTAGGAGGAACAGGCAAGACCCCCCATCTCAAGGTCCTTCTGCAGCGACTGATGGACAAAGGAAACGGTGAGAGGTGGGCCGTGCTCTCCCGAGGTTACGGTCGACAGAGCAAGGGTTTCCTTCGCGTCGAACGCTCCGGAACTCCCACTGAATTTGGTGATGAACCCCTCGAATTGGCTCGGCGTTTTCCAGGTGTTCCTGTCTTTGTCTGCGAGGACCGCTTGGAAGGACTGCGTCGCATTGCAGAAACCGGACTTGCGGATGCCGTGGTCTTGGATGACGGCCTGCAACACCGTCGACTCAAGCCTACGGTCTCATTGATGCTCGTGGACACAACCCAACCTGTAGACCGTGACCACTTTTTACCACGCGGACGTCTAAGAGACCTCCCGACGAGGGTTTCTGAGGCCGATGCTGTGATTCTCACCCGATGTCCCTCCATGCTCACAAAGGGGGACCTGCGGCTTTGGAGACACCGACTCCAACTCAAGCCCGACCAACCGATGCTCCACACCGGGACCCACGTTGCGGGACTGCGCGCCATGGCCACCAAACGCTATGCTGGCTGGCCCTCCGGGTGCATTGCCGTATCTGGCTTAGCCAACCCCGCCCAATTCGAACGACAGGTCTCTCAACAATGCCGTGTCCTGTCTCACTTTGCCTATCCAGACCACCACGCCTTCACGCCTTCGGATCTCGAAGATTGGAAGGTTGCGCTCGACACAGACTTTGGTGGACGAACACCCGAAGCCATTATCACCACTGAGAAAGATGCCGAGCGCATTCGCCCACTTGAAGCGGCCAAGGACTTGAACATCCTCATCGTAAGCCTCAAAATCCAATGGTGGGATGAAGAACCCCTCGGCGCCTTGTTGAGTTCCCTTCGGATGAAGGTTGGCGTGTCCAAGGATGGCTCGGATATTTGAGGCATGCACAAAGCCTTGCTCCCCATCGGATGGATGGGCCTGACCCTGTCCCTTGTTTTGAATGGATGTACTGGCGGATTGGACTCCCCTGTTAGTGGGCAGCTGGATGGTGCCGAGAATGGAACTGTGACCATTGGCCGCCTTCAAGCGGGTGGATACGTCTCCATCGACACCGCACAAGTGGACGCTTCGGGAAGCTTTGCCTTCGATGCCGATGCCCTCGACGGCCTGCCCCTCGATGTCTATCAGATGTCGGTGGCTGACCGCCAATTTTACATCATTGCTGACTCCCTCTCTTCCCTGCGCGTCGAAGGCAGTGTTGAATCAGGCAAAGGGCTGGCAAGCAACATCTATATCACTGGAGACAACTGGTCTTCAGACTTTTCAAATTTCATCCGGGAGACAGCGGCCCGCAATGACAGCTTGATGGCATGGAAAACGAAGGCCAGTAACGCCCAGCTGACCATTGACGAGCGCAATGCGGCACGGACCGAGTTCGATGCAGCCAAGGAGGCGCAAACCGATATGGCCCGGCGCACGGTTCGCGAGCACAAAAATGACCCTGTCGGCCTTCTGGCGATCGAATATTTGGACCTTTCCGCAGACCGAGCCCTCGCCAAGCAAGTGCTGGACAGCACCCGCGCCTTGATGGGTCACACAAGGGCCCACCGCAACCTGTCCAGCCGGTTGGCCAAAGTGGCCAACCCGAGAAATCAAAAGCGCCGCAATGACCTGATTCAACCCGGTATGGCCATGCCCGATATCGCCCTTGCCGACCCCTCAGGAAAACAGCGCGCCCTTTCAGACCTCAGAGGAAAGGTGGTACTCGTCGATTTCTGGGCCAGTTGGTGCGGCCCGTGCAGGAGAGAGAACCCGAACGTGGTTCGAGCGTGGAACGAATACAATGACCGTGGGTTTGAAGTCTTCAGCATCTCCCTCGACCGAGACGTATCAAAGTGGAAACGGGCCATCGATCAGGACGGACTGATCTGGCCCTACCACATTAGTGACCTAAAAGGCTGGAGCAGTGTGGTCTCACAACGCTTTGGCATCAGCAGCATCCCTCACGCCATTCTGATAGACAAGGATGGTACGGTGGTCGCCACCCACCTCAGGGGCAGCCAACTCGAAAGGGAACTGGAAAAACTGCTCTGAATCCCTCCCCTTGGCCCTTTATTTCGCTTCCGACCTCCACTTGGGTGCCCCTGATGCAAAAGCATCGCGGGACAGAGAACGCGCCTTCTTAAAATGGGTTGAAGAGGTGGGGAGTCAAGGCGATGGACTTCACTTGGTCGGCGACCTCATCGATTTTTGGTTCGAGTGGCGCCATGTGGTCCCAAAAGGAGGCGTGCGTCTTCTGGGGACCATCGCGGAATTGGTCGACGGCGGATTGGATGTGCATTGGCACCTCGGCAACCACGACATGTGGACCAAAGGATACCTCGCTGATGAACTCGGGGTCCAAGTGCATGCAGACCCCTTGGACGTTCAATATGCGGGCTTTCGCTGTCTCGTTGGACACGGTGATGGTCTTGGACCGGGGGACCGCAAATACAAGGCCCTAAAACGCCTTTTTCGCAATCCAGTTGCACGATGGGCCTTTGCCCGGATGCACCCGAATCTGGCTTTTCAGCTCGGGTCAAAACTCAGCCACAACAGTAGAAATTCAGGGAAAGAAGCAGAAACGCGATACGCAGGACCGGAAGGAGAATGGCTCTTCCAGTACTGCCGAGACGTGCTGGAAAGACAGCCCTATGACGTCTTCATCTTCGGACACCGTCATCTTCCACTCAATCTCGAGGTCACCACAGAAGACAGAACCCGAAAGGCCCGGTACCTGAACTGTGGTGACTGGATTGACCATCAGACCTATGTCTCGCTGGACGAAAATGGACCCCAGCTGAAAACGTGGCGCTAAAAAAAACCGCCGCCCCCTCCTAAAGGAAAAGGCAGCGGTTTCTCTCAGAAGGCTGCGAAATCAGCGAATGATGACGCGCGCCGCCTCCAAATGGCCGTTTTCCTCTGCCGTAACCAGATAGACTCCGGCTGAAAGGTCTCCCACGGTGATGCGGACTTGTCCTCCTGTTGTGGCTTGGCGGCTCACAGAGCGCACCGGACGGCCCTTGATATCGTAGAGCGCCACATTGGGCTGGAACCAACCCTCGCCGAGCTTAACTGTGATGTCCTCGCCCTCCGCCGGGTTGGGATACACCAAGAGGTTTCGCTGGTCAGCAGCCTCGGCCAAAGAGACCTCCTCAGTGCCGAGATAGGCATCACTGCGGAAGATTCCACGGCCGTGGGTGCCCGCATATATGGCGCCGTTGTTGGTGACCTCAGACCACTCCATGGGCATGCGCCACTGCTGCTCCATCGAAAACACGGGGCTCGCAATGTCGTCGGCATTGGAAACCATGCCTAGGTTTTCAACCGTCCAATTTTCACCTCCATCAATGGTCTGCCAGACGCCGTGCTCCGTGCCCACCATGATGGTGTTTCCAGTTGGGTCGCCTTGGTCGATGATGGCATCATAAACTGGCATTTTGCTCAGGTCATTGTTGCTCGCAAACCAAATGTTGTCCCAGTTCGGGTTTGCATCTAATGCGTTGAATGTCTCTTGGACCTTGCCTCCACTGACGGCTCCATAGCCTCCGACGGTTGCCACCACGTGGTTGGGGTCATTTGGATCCACTGCAACCCCTGTCACCACCGCACCGGTGGCCATGATTTGGGTCCGCGTAACGCCCTCGGGGACGTCACAGGTGGCGTCGTGCTCCCAGACGTTATTGAGGCCACTGAATCGATACAACTTCGCGTCCCAACCGGAGACGAAGATGTGGTTGCCTGCCTCAGGGTGATCACCCACGGCAAACTCGATGCATTTGGTGCCGGACCCTGCGGGCGCATTGCCCAGGAAGAACCAACGTGGCTGAGCGTTGAAGTTTAGGCCATTGCGGGTCATCCAGACACCGTCCCCTCCGTTGAATCCAATGACCGTCATGGACGTGTAACGGTCTTTCACTTGTATGGTCTCGTGGACGTCATACAATGTGTCGGCATCGTAATACCATGTTGTATCGCAAACGGTCACAAAAGAGGTGTCTCCACCGTCGATGACCTCCACGTCGTCGCAATCGTACAAGACCGTCAAGTCCTGGTCATCAAGCCAGGGATATTCAGTGTTCTCAACCGGTCCATTCTCAGAGACGATTTCTGGACGAATCAGAACATCCCAATAGCGAAGCGGCTCCTCTAGGGTATACTCAAACGGACGATTCAGGTTGGCCGTCTCCATTATGAAGGTGCTGTCCTCAACGGTCTCATCGTAAGGATTGACCAACGGAACGGTCATGCCACTGTTTTCATCGTTGAAATTTTCATAGAGGTTCATGCAAGTGTAGAATCCACCGATTTCCCCCTCGTCATTCAGGATGTCGACCAGACACTGGTCGTAAAAGCCACCGCCTTGGGTGAATGGTGCCCCTGAAACAAAGAAGCCGCGGTTGAGAAACCCGTTCTGAGATGTGGCAAAAAACGGAATGCCCTCTTGAAGGTTTGTCGCTTGGGAGAGCGCACAATCGAATCCATCACCCCCATTGACTGAGGTTCCATCAAGATCATTGAAAAAACTTCCATTGGCTGGAATCAACATGGTACCGTTGTCCTGCATGCCGCCCAAAACCTCGCTGGTTGGCCCATGGGCAATGCCATAAAACTGGGTGGTTTGCAATCCGCGATTGCACTCCTGATAAGTCGCTCCGCCGTCTTCACTTCGGAAGATGCCGCCGTCTGTGGCCACGTACATGGTTCCGGCAGGCGTGAACATCACTTCGTGGATGTCTGCATGGATGTAGAATGGATTCGCAGGTCCGCCACCCATCGAGGCAGCTTGTTCTGCTTGATAGGATGGGCCGCAGCGCCAAAAGGACTGTCCTCCAACGAATGCAATTTCTGGGTCGCCTTTTTTCACGCCCAAGGCCAGATCGTATCTCGCCTGGTTGTTGGTCGGGCAGATGTCATATCCCTCCACGCCGGAAGGCCAAATTTCATCCCAAACAACACCGCCATCTGCACTGTGGAAGACACCGCCGAATTGACTGCCGGATGTGGCCAGAAGCGCAAAGGCACTGGAAGGATCGTCTGGACTGATGGCCACCCTGCACCGACCGAAGCCTTGGGGGATCACCGGGTCATTCGGGCTGCCAGAAACCGCCTCAGTCGTCTGGAAATCTACACTGCGATAGACCCGACCGTTGGTCGTGCTGACCAACATGTAGCTTCCATCGACGGCAATTTCAATGTCTTGAACTCCTGTCGTTCCACTGATTCCACTTAAGGCATTTTCGGTCACCTCACCATTGTCAATATAGCCAATGCCTTGAATGCCCCCATACCATACACGCGAGTTGACGTTTGGGTCGGCCACGAGTGCGTCTGTCGCACTCCAATCTCCGCCTTGAAACATCCCGGGGTCTGTTCCGTCCACACGGTTCCAAGTGGTTCCGTTGTCCGTGGATCGGTAGATACCGTCACCGCGGAATCCAGATCCTCCAACACCACTGACTCCGTCGAACTGGGTGCCTGTGCCCACGTATAGATCACCGTTGCCCGCCATCGCAATGGAGGCCACCATGGCGCTTGGGAAGCTCGATATCCTCTCCCAATTGTCGCCTTTGTTCCAAGAACGCCACAGGCCCCCACTCACACCTCCTGTGATCAGTTGGAGTTCGTTGACAGCGAGGATGCAGCGCGTGCGTCCTCCAAGATTGTCTGGGCCCATCGGGTTCCAATAATGAGCTGAACTGCGGTTCCCTTGCTGCGCGGATGCCACCTGACGGGTGCGGACGCCTAGCTCACGCAGGCCTTCGTGGTTCATCTCACCCGTTTCGATGTCCGCCCGCAAGGCAAGCAGCACCTCCTCCATTCCGGAGGCATCGGCAATGGGAGTTTCATGCTGGAGTGCACGAGGCGAATAGTCAGCCTGGACAGTGCGGTCCATCTTAAGGAAGGCCAGAGTGCCGGCTAGTCCGACAACGGCCAAAAGGAAGACAGTCTTCTTCATTGTGATTCGGTTCCCTTTCATAGGAATGCGGAATTTACGCAATGAACACCTGCGGAGGAAACCGGTTCGAAAACTCGGCCTACCAGAGGTTCCAAGGGGCATAAACAGCGCGAAGCCGCACTCAGACTACATGCTTCTCGGCGTGGTAGCTGGAACGCACAAGCGGCCCACTCTCAACAAACATGAACCCCATCGCCAAGCCCTCTTCCCGCAGTGAATCAAAGACATCGGGATGCACGAATTCGGCAACGGGCAGGTGCTTTGGTGTCGGTTGGAGATACTGGCCCAATGTCAACACTTGGCAATCCACCGACCGCAAATCCTCCATGGTCTCTCGCACTTCTTGCACCGACTCTCCCAAGCCAAGCATGACGCCGCTTTTGGTCCGGATGCCCGCTTTGCGCAACCGCATCAACACTTCAAGGCTCCGGTCATATTTGGCTTGAATCCGGACCTGCTTGGTCATGCGGCGCACGGTTTCCAAATTGTGACTGACCACCTCAGGGGCCACATTGATGACCTTTTGAAGGTTTTCCCATTTCCCAGCGAAATCAGGAATGAGGGTTTCCATGGTCGTCCCAGGACTCTGCCTGCGAATGGCACGAACCGTCTGCGCCCAAATCTCAGCCCCACCATCGGACAAATCATCCCGGTCTACAGAAGTGATGACAGCGTGCTTGACCTGCATCAGCTTGACACTGTTGGCAACCCGACCAGGCTCGAAAGGATCCACCGCATCGGGTCTGCCCGTGGACACGTTGCAAAACCCGCAAGACCGCGTGCAGACATTGCCCAGAATCATAAAGGTCGCTGTTCCCTCACCCCAGCATTCCCCCATATTGGGGCAGTTTCCGCTCTCACATATCGTGTGCAGCTTGTGCTCACTGACCAAGCCGCGGACCTTGCGATATGCCTCGCCAGTGGGCAGCTTGACCTTGAGCCAAGGCGGCTTTTTGGTGCGATGCCGGACTTCGCCACCCTCCGGGTTCAAGTTGGCCTGTGTCATATCTTGAATTGTTGTCGTCCGAAACTCCAGTGCAAGAACAGGGTCAAGAAAAGCCTGTCGTTTTGGCCTGTGGACTCGACCATGATTTCCACCGGCGTAAAGAAAGCATCAAGGTTGACACCAACCGACGCCGTTCGCAAATATTCGCGTTGTGCCCCGTATTCAAAGTCGATTGCCGCACGGAAAAAGGCCCCGGGCTGAGGCGTCAACTCCAAGATTCCATTGAGAGCGCCTGCCCTGCCATAGATGTCATCTGTTCCGTGAACTTCAGGGTTATAGCGCTCAATGAGCACGTAACTATATGGAATATCAGGGTAACCGATCTCCAAGTAGACAGGCTTGGTAAGGGCCAAATTGGGGCCAACAGCATATTTCCAACCAATGGCCACAGCCCCGTTTCTCAATTTAGGGGTGGCAATGGTTCGCTTGCCCCACCCAAGGCGCAGCATGTAGGCTGAATTGACCTTACCGAAGACATAACTTTTGCCCTGCTCGTACACCGGGTTGAAACTGCGCACTTCCTTGGGGTGCTTCATGCTCGCAACTTCCAAGGACCATGTGCGGATCTTGCCCACCCCTCGGTAAACCCCCCGCTCGAAATGCGCGCCCATTCCACGGGTATGAAAGGTCATTCCCATCTCCCATCGGTGCGTAAAGACTGTTTTGCTCTGGTCTTCGCTAGCATTGCGCGACTGGCCCCAAGCGCTCGGTGCGGCCAGCAGCACCAAATAGAGCAGACCTGAAAAAGGCAAAATGCCAAACCGAGCCAACAAGATTAAAACGCGCATCAACCACACGAAATTAGCACACGATGAAATTCGAACTCACATATCCTGAACCCCTGAGGACGCAGGCGATGCACTTGGGAAACAGACAAACCCTTCTGACTGATGCGCCAAAAGACAACGGTGGAATTGGCGAGGCCTTCTCTCCTACAGACCTCGTCGCGGTTGGCCTGACCAGCTGTATCATGACCATCTTGGGCCTTCGCGCTGCATCACGAGACATCCGCATTCTGGACATGAAGGCGGACACTGAAAAAAAAATGAGCCCGAACCCGAGGCGCGTGGGGCGCATCGAAGTCGGACTCATTGTGAGTTTGGACGGGGGGACTGAAGACGACAGAAACTGGCTGCGCGACGAAGCGCTCGCGTGTCCTGTGGCCCTGTCTCTTCACCCGGATCTCCGTCAA
>CACAUH010000032.1 GCA_902535565.1 uncultured Bacteroidota bacterium
CCGATACAATCCTGAGCTCCGCGTCGGAGATTCAGTCCCGGTTTTCGTGGAGCAACAGGAAGATCGAAATGGTCAGCTGGTTGTTTCGCACCGGACCGCACGAATCCACAGCGCTTGGATTAAGGTCAATGGTGCTCTCGAAAACGATGAGATCATCATGGGGTCGATCAAATGCCGCACCAAGGGTGGACTCATCGTGGATGTGTTTGGTATTGAGGCCTTCTTGCCTGGAAGTCAGATTGACGTGAAGCCCATTCGCGACTACGACGAGTATGTTGGAAAGCAGATGGAGTTTAAGGTGGTCAAGATCAATCAGGAGTACAAAAACGTTGTCGTCTCCCACAAGGCACTCATCGAAGCCGAGTTGGAAGAGCAGAAGCGCCAGATTATCTCCGGTTTGGAGAAGGGTCAGGTACTCGAAGGTGTGGTCAAGAACATCACCAGCTATGGTGTGTTCGTGGATCTTGGTGGCGTTGACGGTCTGGTGCACATCACCGACCTCAGCTGGGGCCGAGTCAGTCACCCAGAAGAAGTTGTCGAGGTCGACCAGAGCCTCAATGTGGTGATTCTCGATTTTGACGATGACCGCAAGCGAATTGCGCTCGGCATCAAGCAGTTGACTGCACACCCTTGGGATGCAATGTCCGAGGGGGTCAACGTCGGAGACAAGATCAAGGGCAAGGTTGTGGTCGTTGCCGACTACGGTGCCTTTGTAGAGGTTTCAGAAGGTGTCGAAGGCCTCTTGCACGTGAGCGAGATGAGCTGGAGTCAGCACTTGAGAAGCGCTCAAGAGTTCTTGAAAGTGGGCGATGAAATCGAGACCATTGTCTTGGCCATTGATCGCGAGGAGCGGAAAATGAGTCTGGGCATGAAGCAGCTCGTTCCCGATCCATGGGACAACATCGAGTTCAAGTTCCCAGTGCAGTCCAAGCACGCAGGAAAGGTTCGAAACTTCACCAACTTCGGCTTGTTTGTCGAAATGGAAGAAGGCATTGATGGTCTTGTCCACATCTCAGATTTGAGTTGGGAAAAGAAAATCAAGCACCCTTCGGAGTTCTGTAGTGTTGGGGACGAAATCGAAGTCGTCGTTCTCGAGCTTGACAAGGCAAATCGCCGGATGAGCTTGGGTCACAAGCAGCTTCAGGAAAACCCTTGGGATACATTCGAAACTGTATTCGAAGTGGGTTCTACCCATAAGGGTACAGTTCTCTCTATCGACGGCAGCAATGTCGGCGTGGCGTTGCCATACGGTGTGGAAGGATTCTGCCAAGCCAAGCACCTCAAGCGAGAGGATGGCACCGACATCAAGGTCGAGGAAAACGCAGATTTCATTGTGCTCGAGTTCAATCGCAATGCCAAGCGCATTACGGTATCGCACTTGCGGACCTACGAAGAACCACCAGCCAAGAAGCGCGGAGGTTCTGACAGCCGAAAGCGTCGCGACGATCGCGATGGTGGCTCTAGCCCAGCAACGCAGCGCGCTGTGCGTGAGGTGAACGAACGTCAGGCCAAGACCACGTTCGGTGACTTGGGTGTCTTGTCGCAGCTCAAGCAGCAAATGGAGGATGGACCTGTCGTGGAAGAAGCGGCTGAGGAAGGCAAGAAGCCTGCAAAAAAGGCGTCCAAGCCCAAAGCGAAGGCGAAGGCCAAGACGAAGAAAGCGGAGGCCCCGGCAGAGGAGCCCAAGGCTGAGGAGGCTCCTGCAGAGGAGCCCAAGGCTGAGGAGGCTCCTGCAGAGGAGCCCAAGGCTGTGGAGGCTCCTGCAGAGGAGCCCAAGGCTGAGGAGGCTCCTGCCGAAGAGCCCAAGGCTGAGGAGGCTCCTACCGAAGAGCCCAAGGCTGAGGAGGCCCCTGCAGAGGAGCCCAAGGCTAAGGAAGCTCCTGAAGAGGAAACTCCTGCTGACGATTCACCTGCTGCGGAGGATGCTGACTCCGATAGTGATAATGAGAAGGCTTGAGATTCTCACAACTGATTTATGGAAAAGGGAGGCCTTGGTGCCTCCCTTTTTCGTCCTCGTTTATTTTCGCGGATAACCATGGGCCCTGAGCATCTTCTGATCAACCCGCTTCAGTTCCGACTGACCCTTGACCGATTGGCTTTCCAGTTGGTTGAAGCGCACGGTGAATTTGCCAATTCAGCGCTGATTGGGATTCAGCCCCGGGGTGTTCAGGTGGCATCGCGTCTTCGCGACAGGATTGCGGACATTCTCGGAGGGGCCATTCCCCGTTGTGGTGACTTGGACATCACGTTTTTCCGAGATGATTTTCGGCGCCACGACCAACCGCTAAGGGCGGCTTCGACAAACCTTGACTTTTCCGTTGAGGGGCTCGATATCATCTTGGTCGACGACGTGCTTTTCACCGGAAGAACCATTCGTGCAGGCATGGACGCCCTCTTGGCCCATGGACGGCCAACCACTGTGGAATTGGCTGTACTGGTAGACCGCCGATTCAGGCGCGAGCTTCCCATAGAGCCCAAGTATGTCGGACGCAGCGTAGACAGTTTGGACAGCCAACGTGTTAAGGTCATTTGGGCGGATAGGGATGGTGGTGAAGAAGACCGGGTGCAACTCATTAATCCTTCTGCAGATCATGGCTGAATTCTCATCGGGTCATTTGCTTGGCATTCGCGGCTTGAAACGGTCTGATGTTGAAACTGTTTTCCAAACTGCAAGGGAGTTTAAGGATGTCATCAACCGGCCGATCAAGAAAGTCCCCAGCTTAAGGGATTTGACGGTGGCCAATCTGTTTTTTGAGAACAGCACGAGAACCCGCCTCAGCTTCGAACTTGCTGAAAAACGGCTTTCAGCTGATGTCGTGAATTTCTCTGCAGCTTCTTCCAGTGTGAAGAAAGGAGAGACGTTGGCAGACACCGTGCGGAACATTCTTGCGATGAAGGTGGACATGGTGGTCATGCGACACCCGCATCCTGGAGCGCCACACTACTTGGCCGAGAAAATCGGCGTGCCGATTATCAATGCAGGGGATGGGACGCATGAGCATCCCACGCAAGCTTTGTTGGATGCGTTCACTTTGACGGAGACGATCGGTTCTCTTGAAGGAAAGCACGTGTGCATTTTTGGGGATATCCGCCACAGTCGAGTGGCCTTGTCCAATGTGCTGTGTCTTCGTTTGCTTGGGGCAGAAGTGATGGTATGCGGCCCAGCCACGTTGATTCCAAAGCACTTTGGCGCTTTGGGTGTCCGCGTGGGACACGATGTGGACGAAGCTTTGGCATGGTGTGATGTGGCCAATGTGCTGCGCATCCAGTTGGAAAGACAAGGGGCTGAGGTCCCTTATTTCCCGAGTTTGGAGGAGTACCACGCCCAGTTTGGCATCACACAGGAGCGGCTCGGTCGGCTTGAGAATCGTCCGTTAATCCTGCATCCCGGGCCCATGAACCGAGGGGTGGAAATTGCGAGCGACGTAGCCGATGGAGACGGTGCCATTATTTTGGACCAGGTCGAGAATGGAGTGGCGGTTCGAATGGCTGTTTTGTACCTCTTGGCAGGTCGATTGGGCGGGTCGGAGGATTAACCTATTTTCGGGCGATACAGATTCGCGACATGAAATTCGAAGTCGACAAGCGAGAGAAGGTGGCTGTGGTGACTGCCAAAGTGGAGAAGTTGGACGCATTGTGCGCTCCAGAGCTCAAAGGAGAAATGGTCCTCGCCCATAAAGAAGGCCACAGGAACATGGTCCTTGACCTGAGTGAAACCCGATATATTGATTCAAGTGGACTGAGTGCCGTGTTGATTGGGCATCGCGGATGCCGGGACGCCGGGGGCAGCTTTGTGTTGTGCGGCCTTCAACCGGCAGTAGCCAAGCTTGTGTCAATTAGCCAGTTGGATAACGTCCTTAAAATTGTTCCCACAGCCCAGGAGGCGATTGATTTCGTCTATATGGAAGAAGTGGAACGCGACCTTTGACCTGTATACTATGAACCAATTTCGTCTTGTTGCATCCGCAGTGGTGCTGTTTTGGGCTTCCAACATTCAGGCCCAGTGTGATCCGGATGCCGTTGATTTCGGCGAGGAAACTTGGGGCCTCAATCCCGATGGAGAAACCACCTTCTTTGATGGTGCTACCCTTGGAGTGGCCTACACAGATGATGTGCATCTGTTGGTTCCATCCTTTGCCATTGATGTGGTGCCAGATACCCCACTGAATGCGCCGATTGATTCGGTGGTGATTGAGTCCGTTGTGCTTGTCGATCCGGTGACCACCGAATCCTTCACTTTTGCGGAAGTGGGATTGGAATACATCTGCAACAACAACGGCGATTGCGAAGACCCATGCACTTTTCTCGGAGGGGGTCAATACTGCGCCACATTTGCCGGTGTACCGACCATAGCGGGAGATTTCGAATTGGCCATGGAGGTCAATGTTTGGTCTACAGTTTTTGGATTTCCTCTGGCCACACCTTTCAGTTTTGATGGACTGGCATTTTCTATTGTGGATCCAACCAATTCTTTGGATGATCAGGGAGGGGGCGATTTTTCAGTTTATCCGAATCCGGCTTCCGATCAATTCACGTTGTTGGGCACAGAAGGGGTTAAGATTCAGCTGATGGGTGCCGAGGGCCGCCTAATCAAAGCGTGGACTGCAACGTCATCACAAACCACTCTTTCTTGTGACGATTGGGCTGAAGGTGTGTATTTCCTGCGCATGGAGAAGGGCGAAGCCGTTCAGGTGCGGAGGCTCTTGGTGCAGCGCTAAGGCGCTTGCGCTTTGAGGTCCACATTTTGGGATGCGGTGCTGCGCTGCCTTTGCCAGGCAGAAATCCGACAGCACAGGTTATCAACGTCCACGAAAAGCAGTTTTTGTTTGATTGTGGGGAGGGCACGCAGACTGGGTTGAGGTCTAAGCGCATCCGGATGATGCGCATTGATCACATCTGTATTTCACACCTTCACGGGGACCATTATCTCGGCTTGCCGGGATTGATTTTCACGTTCAATTTGTTGGGGAGAACCCGACCGTTAAACGTATACGGCCCCCCCGGACTCAAACGGATCCTTGACCTCCACCTCGAGGAAGGTGAAGGTCGGTTGGACTTCCCGCTTCATTTCCATGTGACCACGCTTGATGGTCCACAGGTTCTGTTTGAAGATGGTTCATTGACGTTGGAGAGTTTCCCTGTACGCCATCGAATACCCACCACCGGGTTTCTTCTCAGGGAGAAGCCGCGTGAACCTGGTGTACGACGCGATTGGGTCAAGGACCATGGGTTGGTGCCTTCTGAAATCTTGGCTTTGAAAAAGGGGGAGGATGTGGTGCGTCCGAATGGCCAAACCATTGCCTTTTCTGATGCGTGTCATCCTGTTCCAAAGACACGGAGTTATGCTTTTGCGGCCGACACGCGGTATTGGGAGGCTGTGGCAGAATATGTCCAAGGCGTTGATCTCTTGTATCACGAGGCAACGTTTGGTGCGTCAATGAAGAAACGCGCAGAGAAGACATATCACAGCACGGCAGCGCAAGCGGCTCGAATTGCGAAAATGGCGGGTGTAGGTAAGCTGATCATCGGTCATGTTTCAGCTCGATATTCCACTTTTGAAGGCCTTTTGGAGGAGGCGCGAGAAGTGTTCCCTAAGACGGTGATGGCGGAGGATGGAATGCGGATCGATGTCCTTTCCTGTGAAGAAATTGGTGAATCGAGGGGATGAGTGAACATCTTACTTCCTTTTTGCTTTTTATTTTCGCTATCTAGATTCAGTCTGAATAAGACATGTCCCGTATCCTCATCGCTGACAGCAATCAATTGGTCGCATGTGGTCTTCAAGCCACATTGCGGTCGCATGGTCTGGACCAAGTTGTGGGTCAAGCCAGATCGGAACAGGAGATGTTCGACTTGATTGATCTGTTCTCCCCAGACTTGGTCATTTTGGACTTTGTGACCTCAGGGTTTTCTGTAGAATCCATTATTCGCCTAAAAGCCAAGGGCAGAATTCGGGTCTTGGCCCTCACCGATGCCCAGCGCGGGGTCACCCTGTTGAATGCCTTGAGGGCAGGGGTGGACGGTTACGTCAAAAAGGACTGTGATTTGCAAGAGATTGTGGAGGCCGTCAGGGAAACCCAATGCGGACGGAAGTTCTTTTGTTCCCAGATTTTGAACACCATCAAGCGGGAAGGCATCAATTTGGAGTCGCTCAACGTGGTGGATCCCGATTGTGCAGGTGTTAGCTTGAGCAAGCGCGAACTTCAGGTGATTCGGTTGATTGCCGAGGGATTCACGAATCCGCAAATTTCTGAAAAGTTGTTTGTGAGTCCCCACACCGTGACAACGCACCGGAGAAACATCCTCCAAAAGCTCGGGGTCAACAACACCGCATCAGTCGTATTGTACGCCGTGCAAGCAGGATTGGTGAGCCCAAACAAGTTCTTGTTTGCACCCGAGGCCTGATTTACAGGCAATTGTGACGACTTGGTGCGGACTATTTTTGCACTGAGATTGAGAGTGACCTTAATGATAGGCCCATGATGACGACGACCCTTTTTGATATCCACCCGACTGACGAATCCCGCTTGGGACAAGTCGACCTCCAAAATCTTCCATTTGGAAGTGTGTTTTCGGATCACATGTTTGTGATGGATTTCAAAGACGGTCAGTGGCAAATGGGGAATATTCAACCGTATGGTGACATGTCTCTGAGTCCTGCGTCGATGGCGTTGCATTATGGTCAGGCCATTTTTGAGGGCATGAAGGCCTTTCGACAACCTGATGGTCGTGTCGCATTGTTTCGTCCAGACGCCAATATGGCGCGCTTCAATGTGAGTGCGGATCGGATGTGCATGCCGGTCGTGGACAAGGGCCTGTTTCAAGAAGCGTTGACGGAGCTTGTCAAACTGGACTCCGAATGGGTTCCGGAAGGAGACGGGGCATCCTTGTACATCCGGCCCTTCATGTTTGCCAATGAGGTGCATGTGGGGGTTCGGCCAAGTCACCAGTATCGGTTCATCATCTTTACCTGTCCAGTAGGGGCATACTACAAGGGCAGTGTGCGTGTGAAGGTCGAAACGGAATACACCCGCGCTGCGCCAGGAGGAACAGGTTTTGCGAAGGCTGCGGGAAATTATGCGGCTTCCTTGAAGCCGACGGAATTGGCCAAGGGTCAAGGGTACCAACAGATTCTTTGGACCGATGCTGTGGAGCACAAGTACATCGAGGAGAGCGGAACCATGAATGTGGTGTTCGTCATGAACGGAAAGTTGGTGTCTCCATCACTTGGGGATACGGTGCTAAACGGTGTGACGAGGAACAGTGTTATTTCATTGGCGCGTCATTACGGAATTGAGGTTGAAGAACGCCGAATTCCTGTTGCAGAGTTGAAAGCAGCGGCGGAAAGTGGTGTCCTTACGGAGGCATTTGGTGTGGGCACAGCCGCGACCATGACGCCGATTGAGGCCATTGGTTTTCAGGGAGTTGATGTTGAGTTACCTCCATTAGAAAGCTGGAATTTGATGCCGATGTTGTCTTTAGCACTGGATAACATTCGCAGGGGAAAGTCCGAGGATCCATTTGGGTGGAGACTCGTACTTTGAGTTGCAACGTGATAGGTCATTGTCATCTTTTTGGAGGGCCACTTTGGTTGGCCTGCTTCTTCCTATCGGTAGCATCGCCGGTTTTCGCTCAGCAAACTGGGGTCGACCTGGTGGGCAGCGCGGTTCCCGGTATCACGGCGATGGGTCACCACTCGATTGGTGTGAACCCATCGCTGCTTGCCACTGAACGTCCCTTTTGCTATGAGAGGAAGTCGGTGGAGATTCCGGATTCCTTGAGCCGACGTGAGCGGCGCAATGCACGGCGCAATCAACGTTTGCGGTTTTTCAGTGGTTTTGAAGGTTCATTGATTGTGGAGACCCCCCTTTTGGACGGTACATCTTTAGTGCAATGGGCGGAAGGAAAAAAGGAGTGGAGCCTTGAAGACCGGCGAGACGTAGCAAACCAACTTGCACAATCACCGACCCGTTCCGACGCAGCGCTCCGCTGGGCTGGATGGTCCCGACACGGCCGTCGAGGTGGTTGGGCTTGGACGGTCGAGGACCGCTATTCCGCGTCCGTGGTTCCCAGCAGCGCCCTGGCTGAGTATGTCATGCTTGGGCCTGCGTCTTCTCTGTACGATCAGGTGGTGTTGACAGACGGAATCATTGTGGGGGTCGATTCTCTCTCTGACGAACAGTTTGGAATGGTTGATACCGGCTTGAGAGACGATGGCGCATTGTTGGCTCTCGAATTGTTGGGAGGCAGTTCTGTTGCGGTTCAACATGTCAGGTCGTACGGTGCTGGATTCGGCTTAAAGCTGATGAACACCCGTGCATTGAAGTTGTCGATTGGGGCGTCGATTCAATACTTGAGGGGAACTGGATACTACGAGGTCAATACTGAGGAGCAATGGGCTTTTGCTGCGTTTAATCGCGGCTTCGGTGCAGAGCTTGTGGCGTCAGATGCGACGCTGGGGAGTGCGCTTCGTCCGTCGGGATTTGGTGTTGCGTTGGACCTGGCTGCCCGCGTGGAGCTGGCCGAATTGTGGTTTGCATCTCTGGCGGTTACCGATATCGGGAGTATGGATTGGCGGGGTGAACGATACAGCTTGAACAACCCCGTGACCGATTTTGAGAATTGGAGTGCAGGCGGAGGTGGTGTTTTTGACCTCCTCAATGAGGGCTTGGCGCCATCGGCCCTGTTTGTCGAAGCCACGCCTGAGCGGCGGGTTGTGGACATGCCGACCCGCGTGACCTTGAATGCGGGCATGAGGATTGGGAAGTCCCATAACCTGGGCATAGAAATTGGTGCGCCATTGAATGATGCCTTGTTGAAACAGCCAGCAGAATTCGGCGTTGGAGGCCAGACCCGTATCGGACCCATCATGGGCATGGGGGGTATGCGTTGGCGTGAAGGGGGCGATGTGCGTTGGCCTTTGGCCTTGATTTGGAATCGCCAGGACCGATCCACACAGTTCGGCTTGGCCACAGAAGATGTGTTTGGATGGATTGCGCCAGAGAGGAGATGGGGCTGGGGTTGGAGTTTGACGCGAACAATCCGTCCCTCAAGGGATTTGCAAGGAAGGAATTGAATCCGAAAGGCCATTTATGAGTTTGTTTTCTACCCCAATTCAAGGCGCGATCACAACCGTTGCGTTCTCTTGGTTTTCGGCCTTTTGTGGATGTCAAGTGCCTCCAAACATTGAACAGATCAGCACAATCACCATGAAATTGGAACAATCGGTTATGCCGCCGGAAGGCATGTCATTTGCCATTCTTGCTGGGGGGTGTTTTTGGTGCACCGAAGCCATTTACACAGAAATGAAGGGGGTTGAGAAGGTGGAGAGTGGATACACGGGGGGGCACATCAAGAACCCTGGGTATCGGGAGATTTGCACGGGGAGGACAGGGCATGCGGAAGCAGTCCGAATTACGTTTGATCCTCAAGTGGTGTCTTTTGACGATTTGCTCGAGGTGTTTTGGCGCACCCACGACCCGACCACATTGAATCGACAAGGCGCAGATTCGGGCACACAGTACCGTTCTGCGATATTCCCAATGGACGAGGAGCAGGAACAGATCGCGAGGGCATCCCTGTCTGCCGCAGAGGAGGCAGGTTTGTGGGAGGGCACTATTGTCACGAGTATCGAGCCCTTGGCGCCATTCTATGTGGCAGAAGCGTACCATCAGGATTACTATGAAAGGAACCCAGATCAGGGCTATTGTGTCGCGGTAATCGGACCCAAAGTGAAAAAGTTCAAGGCGTTGTTTTCGGAGAAGTTGAAGCGTTCATCTCATTGATGTGGTCACTTTAGGCCTGGGTGTTTTTCGGAGCCTCAGCTCTTGTGTGTTACATATAGATTCTGTTGAATCATGAGCACCTTGCAGAATACTGAGCCGAAGTGCGTTTTGCACCGCGCTGAAGGACGTGGCCACGCAAATCACGGTTGGTTGGACGCCTGGCACAGTTTCAGTTTTGCTGGATGGCATGACCCGAATCGGATGCATTTTGGCGCCCTTCGGGTACTCAATGACGATGTCGTCGCAGGTGGTGGTGTGGCCAGAGGAAATCCAAAAACTGTAGACCAAACATTGACCTCCATGGCCAATTCGAAATCTCCCGCTATGGTCGGTACACCGGCAAATGTGGCGCAGTATTGACCCCCTCCGAGAAAAGTGCATGGGTCTTCGCAATCGCCGTTGTTGTTGCAGATGTATTCCAATCCCACTTCCGCAAAAGTGAAGGATTCGGTGGTCACCGGATCGACAAGCACAACGGACTCAATCACCACCGAATCAATCGGCGCATTCAGTGGGGTATCTGGCACCACATCAATGGCAAAGGATGGAACCAACAGATGCACATCATCTGTGTAGGCCACTCCAAGGGTAGCACCATCAAAGAAGGTGGTTTCTCCATCGGGATTGAGGCCCCAAGTTTCCTCGCCGAAATCAACGGCATCCGGATCACACTGGGCCTGAATGTTGGAAGCCCAAAACAGCACCACTGCGGATGCAACAAGACGAAATTGGTTCATAGTATACAGGTCAAAGGTCGCGTTCCACTTCTTCCATATAGACGAAATCAATCGCCTCCTGGGCTGTGGGAACAATTTTAAGGACGTTATCCAACTGGCTAATTGACACAAGCTTGGCTACTGCCGGTTGAAGGCCGCACAACACAAAGCTGCCCCCGGCGTCCCGGCATCCGCGATGCCCAATCAACACGGCACTCAGTCCACTTGAATCAATATATCGGGTTTCACTCAGGTCAAGGACCATGTTCCTGTGGCCTTCTTTATGGGCGAGGACCATTTCTCCTTTGAGCTCTGGAGCGCACAATGCGTCCAACTTCTCCACTTTGGCAGTCACCACAGCCACCTTCTCTCGCTTGTCGACTTCGAATTTCATGTCGCGAATCTGTATCGCCCGAAAATAGGTTAATCCTCCGACCCGCCCAATCGACCTGCCAAGAGGTACAAAACAGCCATTCGAACCGCCACTCCATTCTCGACCTGGTCCAAAATAATGGCACCGTCTCCATCGGCTACGTCGCTCGCAATTTCCACCCCTCGGTTCATGGGCCCGGGATGCAGGATTAACGGACGATTCTCAAGCCGACCGAGCCGCTCCTGTGTGATGCCAAACTGGGCGTGGTACTCCTCCAAACTCGGGAAATAAGGGACCTCAGCCCCTTGTCTTTCCAACTGGATGCGCAGCACATTGGCCACATCACACCATGCCAAAGCTTCGTCCACATCGTGTCCCACGCGGACACCCAAAGCGCCAAAGTGCTTTGGAATCAACGTGGCTGGGCCGCATACCATCACTTCTGCCCCAAGCAAACGAAGACACAGCACATTGGACAAGGCCACTCGACTGTGGCGGATATCCCCAAAAATGCACACGTGCTTTCCTTCAAGAGAACCGATCGTCTCCGTCAAAGTGAACGCATCCAACAAAGCTTGCGTGGGATGCTCATGCGTCCCATCCCCTGCATTGATAATCGGCACGCCGATTTTCTCGGCCAAGTAGTGTGGCGCTCCAGGATGCGGGTGTCGCATGACCACCATGTCCACCTTCATCGCAAGAATGTTCCGCACGGTGTCTGCCAACGTCTCTCCTTTCTTCACACTGGAAGAAGCTGCAGAGAAATTCACGACATCAGCTGAAAGCCGTTTTTCAGCAAGTTCGAAGCTGAGGCGGGTTCTCGTGCTGTTCTCAAAAAACAGATTGGCCACCGTCAAATCCCTTAAGCTGGGGACTTTCTTGATCGGCCGGTTGATGACATCCTTAAACTCCCTTGCAGTTTGGAAAACAGTTTCAACATCAGACCGTTTCAAGCCGCGAATGCCAAGCAAATGACCCGATGAGAATTCAGCCATGATCTGCAGAAGGATTAATGAGTTGCACCCGGTCTTCTTCACCACCATCCCTATCCGCCCAAATGACCTTAACACGTTGGCTGTCCAAACTGTCTACGCTGCGTCCGACATACTTGGGCTCTATGGGAAGCTCGCGCCTGAATCGGCGGTCTACCAGTACAGCCAATTCCACAGTGGTTGGCCGTCCATGGGCCAAGAGGGCGTCCATGCCTGCACGAATGGTTCTTCCGGTGAAAAGCACGTCGTCGACCAAGATGATATCGAGCCCCTCAACGGAAAAGTCAAGGTTTGTCGAAGCCGCCCTTAGCGGTTGGTCGTGGCGCCGAAAATCATCTCGGAAAAACGTGATGTCCAAGTCACCACAACGGGGAATGGCCCCTCCGAGAATGTCCGCAATCCTGTCGCGAAGACGCGATGCCACCTGAACACCCCGGGGCTGAATCCCAATCAGCGCTGAATTGGCAAATTCACCGTGCGCTTCAACCAACTGGAAAGCCAATCGGTCAAGGGTCAGTCGGAACTGAAGCGGGTTGATCAGAAGATGCTCAGGGCCCATGGTTATCCGCGAAAATAAACGAGGACGAAAAAGGGAGGCACCAAGGCCTCCCTTTTCCATAAATCAGTTGTGAGAATCTCAAGCCTTCTCATTATCACTATCGGAGTCAGCATCCTCCGCAGCAGGTGAATCGTCAGCAGGAGTTTCCTCTTCAGGAGCTTCCTTAGCCTTGGGCTCCTCTGCAGGGGCCTCCTCAGCCTTGGGCTCTTCGGTAGGAGCCTCCTCAGCCTTGGGCTCTTCGGCAGGAGCCTCCTCAGCCTTGGGCTCCTCTGCAGGAGCCTCCACAGCCTTGGGCTCCTCTGCAGGAGCCTCCTCAGCCTTGGGCTCCTCTGCAGGAGCCTCCTCAGCCTTGGGCTCCTCTGCCGGGGCCTCCGCTTTCTTCGTCTTGGCCTTCGCCTTCGCTTTGGGCTTGGACGCCTTTTTTGCAGGCTTCTTGCCTTCCTCAGCCGCTTCTTCCACGACAGGTCCATCCTCCATTTGCTGCTTGAGCTGCGACAAGACACCCAAGTCACCGAACGTGGTCTTGGCCTGACGTTCGTTCACCTCACGCACAGCGCGCTGCGTTGCTGGGCTAGAGCCACCATCGCGATCGTCGCGACGCTTTCGGCTGTCAGAACCTCCGCGCTTCTTGGCTGGTGGTTCTTCGTAGGTCCGCAAGTGCGATACCGTAATGCGCTTGGCATTGCGATTGAACTCGAGCACAATGAAATCTGCGTTTTCCTCGACCTTGATGTCGGTGCCATCCTCTCGCTTGAGGTGCTTGGCTTGGCAGAATCCTTCCACACCGTATGGCAACGCCACGCCGACATTGCTGCCGTCGATAGAGAGAACTGTACCCTTATGGGTAGAACCCACTTCGAATACAGTTTCGAATGTATCCCAAGGGTTTTCCTGAAGCTGCTTGTGACCCAAGCTCATCCGGCGATTTGCCTTGTCAAGCTCGAGAACGACGACTTCGATTTCGTCCCCAACACTACAGAACTCCGAAGGGTGCTTGATTTTCTTTTCCCAACTCAAATCTGAGATGTGGACAAGACCATCAATGCCTTCTTCCATTTCGACAAACAAGCCGAAGTTGGTGAAGTTTCGAACCTTTCCTGCGTGCTTGGACTGCACTGGGAACTTGAACTCGATGTTGTCCCATGGATCGGGAACGAGCTGCTTCATGCCCAGACTCATTTTCCGCTCCTCGCGATCAATGGCCAAGACAATGGTCTCGATTTCATCGCCCACTTTCAAGAACTCTTGAGCGCTTCTCAAGTGCTGACTCCAGCTCATCTCGCTCACGTGCAAGAGGCCTTCGACACCTTCTGAAACCTCTACAAAGGCACCGTAGTCGGCAACGACCACAACCTTGCCCTTGATCTTGTCTCCGACGTTGACCCCCTCGGACATTGCATCCCAAGGGTGTGCAGTCAACTGCTTGATGCCGAGCGCAATTCGCTTGCGGTCATCGTCAAAATCGAGAATCACCACATTGAGGCTCTGGTCGACCTCGACAACTTCTTCTGGGTGACTGACTCGGCCCCAGCTGAGGTCGGTGATGTGCACCAGACCGTCAACGCCACCAAGATCCACGAACACACCATAGCTGGTGATGTTCTTGACCACACCTTCGAGTACCTGACCCTTCTCCAAACCGGAGATAATCTGGCGCTTCTGCTCTTCCAACTCGGCTTCGATGAGTGCCTTGTGGGAGACGACAACGTTTTTGTACTCCTGATTGATCTTGACCACCTTAAACTCCATCTGCTTTCCAACATACTCGTCGTAGTCGCGAATGGGCTTCACGTCAATCTGACTTCCAGGCAAGAAGGCCTCAATACCAAACACATCCACGATGAGTCCACCCTTGGTGCGGCATTTGATCGACCCCATGATGATCTCATCGTTTTCGAGAGCACCATTGACCTTAATCCAAGCGCTGTGGATTCGTGCGGTCCGGTGCGAAACAACCAGCTGACCATTTCGATCTTCCTGTTGCTCCACGAAAACCGGGACTGAATCTCCGACGCGGAGCTCAGGATTGTATCGG
>CACAUH010000033.1 GCA_902535565.1 uncultured Bacteroidota bacterium
CCCCTCCTTCAAGCCTGCAAAAAGCTTTATGGAGAATGTGAAGGCCAAAGTGGCCGCCAACTGATTTCAGCTGCATGACTTCAGCACCTGAACGCCGCTCGATTTTGCCTTTCATCATTGGAGGGTTGAGTGTTGTGTTGGTGGTGTTGGTGTGGCAGGTGATTCCGCGGCAGCCCGTTGCGGCATCTGAAGTTGACATACCCACTTCCTTGGAGGAAGCCTCCGAACTTGACCCCGTTGCGTCTGCAGTGGAGAAGGTGCAGGGGCCGAATCCCATGGAGGGCATACTGGAACTTAAAGCCCTTGCCGAGTCGGACCCACCCAATGTGGACGCCGTCATTGAATTGGGGCGGTTCAGCATTCAGTCAGGTCAATTGGATAAAGCGAAGGAGCGCTTTGTTCAGGCCATCGATCTAGCGCCAGAACGCGCGGAACCCATTGTGCAGCTCGGCATGCTCGAGTTGGATGGCGGGAACCCAGCCGAGGCCTTGATTCATTTTGAACGGGCCGTGCTGGTCGACAGCACAGCCCACAACGCCTGGTTCTTCCAGGCGCAATGCCACGAGCGCCTCGGAAATCCGGGCTTGGCGCTCGCCGGCTACCAACGTTTTCTCCCCCTTTCCCCGGATACCATTATCGAACAGGCGGTCCGTCAAAGGATAGGCCTCCTGATTCAACAGAACTCATAAACTCATCTGACCATGCCTAGTGGAAAGAAGCGCAAGCGCCATAAGATGGCCGTGCACAAGAAGAAAAAGCGCCTACGTAAGAACCGTCACAAGAAGAAGAAGTGATTCTCATCGGCGTGTGTTGGTTTGGGAAAAGTGCCCTTGACACACGCCACGATTTCTTGACGCGTGAACATCGAATTGGTCATCAACAAGACCAAATCCGGGTTGCGTATTGCCATGTTGGAGGACGGCCATCTGGTCGAGCTTCATGAAGACAATGGCAACCAGGAGTATGCGGTCGGGGACATCTACCTCGGTCGGGTCAAAAAGGTTTTGCCCAGTCTCAATGCGGGGTTTGTGGACATTGGTCATCCAAAAGATGCCTTCCTCCACTATCTCGATTTGGGCCCGCAATACCGCAGTTTTAAAAAGTATACCCAGCGATCTGTCAAAGGGTCGCAGGCCACTGCCGACTTGGGCAATTTCAAGCCAGAGTCGGATATAGACAAAAAGGGCAACATGAAGGACGTGGTTTCTGCTAGTCAGACCGTCCTTGTTCAGGTTGCCAAGGAAGCCATTTCCACAAAAGGACCTCGCCTTACAGCGGAGGTCACATTGGCGGGGCGTTACCTCGTGCTGGTTCCTTTTTCTAATAAAATCAGCATCAGTCAACGTATCAGCAAGGAGAGTGAGCGGAAGCGGCTTCGCGTGTTGTTGCAAAGCATCCGTCCGGAGAATTGCGGCATCATTGTGAGGACGGTGGCTCAGGAAAAGGGAGCCGCTGATCTCCATGCAGATTTGGAAGATCTGACCAACCGTTGGAAGGAGCTCCATGCCAACTTGCGGTCTGCGAAGCACCGCCAGCGTGTGCTTGGCGAGATCAACAAAACGAGCTCCTTGTTGCGCGATTTGTTGAACCCCAATTTTTCGCAGATTCTCGTCAATGACGCAGAAGTGGCAGAGGAGGTCAAGGAGTACCTCGCAGCCAATGCTCCCGATAAGGTGGACATTGTCAAGCTCTCGAAGGCAAAGGATGTCTTCGATGACCGAGGTGTGCATCGGATGATCAAGGCCAGTTTTGGCCGTCAAGTCAACCTTCGGAGTGGAGCCTATCTCATTGTAGAGCACACCGAGGCGATGCATGTGATTGATGTCAACTCTGGCGGCAGAAAGGCAGGTGCGACCTCTCAGGAGGAAAACGCCGTTGCGACCAACCTTGAATGTGCGGAGGAAATTGCCCGACTCCTGCGCTTGCGCGACATGGGAGGCATCATCGCCGTGGACTTCATCGACATGGGGCAGGTGGAGAACCGTCGAAAACTGACAGAAGCGTTGCGAAAAGCAATGAAGCCGGACAAGGCCAAGCACAATGTGCTGGCGCCAAGTCGCTTCGGTGTGGTTGAAATTACCCGTCAGCGTGTGCGTGAGGTGACGGATATCAAGACAGCTGAGGTTTGTCCTACCTGCAATGGGACAGGGAAGGTGGAGGCGAGCATCTTGCTCCCTGATCGAATAGAAGGTGCCCTCCAGGCGGCGGCAGACCGCGGCTTGGGCCAGGTCACCTTGTTGATTCATCCAATGGTGGAAGCCTATATCACTCGCGGGTTCTGGAACAACCAGCTCAAGCGGTGGAAAAAGGCATTGGGCATGAAGATTGTGGTGGACGGGAATTCATCCATGGAACTTCTCGAGCACCACGTTTACGACGCCGAAGGCGAAGAAATCACATTGTGATTCCAGCGCCCGGTCGGGGCGGCAACTCCTTGGGATAAGCGAGGAAATGCCGCTCCACCGGGACGCTCAGGGCACTGAGATTAAGGTGGTCCGAGGCAGAAGCGACATCCCGAACGGAGCCGTCCTTGTAGAGCATTTGGATGCCATGGGATGCCGTGCTGTATGCGCGGTTGTCGATGCGGTCGTGGAGGACGAAGCAAGCCGCATCCTCGGTGTCCAAACTGAAGTGTTTCCCAACCGCTTCGATACGTTCGGCGATGTCACCTTGATCAAAAGGAGCGTCGCGCAATTCGATCTTGAAGAGGCGTCGGTGTGTGAGGCGCTGGCACAGATCTGAGAGCACCCAATCGGGATGATCTTGCCACGCCTTAATGCAGCACATCACGTCGTTGTCATCGAGGTTGCAAAACGTGGCCAACACATCGGGCTCTGCCAAGAAACCCGCCCGGTCGATGTCATCATGGAGGAAGGCCTTCAACGAAGGGGTCGTCCAGACATCCTCACCCCGCATGGCCAATTCCCGGGCTCTTTCGAGGATGCCCATCAACATCCATTCAGCGGCCAGGACGGTTTTGTGCAGATAGACCTGCCAGTACATCAGGCGACGCGAGATGATGAATTTCTCGATGGAATAGATTCCTTTTTCTTCGACCACGAGCCTGCCGTCGTGTACGTTGAGCATGCGAATGATTCGCTCCGAACTAATCCGCCCTTCACTGACGCCCGTATAGAAGCTGTCTCTGCGGAGGTAGTCCATCCGGTCCATGTCGAGTTGGCTGGAAACAAGGTCGTGCAGGAATCCCTTGGGGTGGTGGTCATTGAAGATGGCAATGGCTGTGTCCAGCATGCCATTGAGGTCTTCATTGAGGCGGGTCATGATCAAGGTGCTGATCTCCTCGTGGTGAACACCACGGACCAGTGTATGCTCAAGCGCATGGCTGAATGGCCCATGTCCAACATCGTGGAGTAAGATCGCCAGACAGGCTCCGCGGAACTCATCTTCGGTAATGGGAACGCCCTTTTCGCGGAGGGAATCGAGGGCTTCTTGCATCAGGTGCATGGCCCCAAGTGCATGGTGGAACCGATTGTGGACAGCCCCAGGATACACGAGGTGGCTAAGGCCCAGTTGACTAATACGGCGCAGGCGTTGGACCCAAGGGTGGTCGAACACTTGCGTGAAATCAGCATGTCGAACTTGAATGAATCCATAAACAGGATCATTGAGCAGCTTGGGTCGGGCAGCCATAGGCGAAATTTGGCGCGTTTCTTTGCAACTGCAGCCGTCCGGCAAAATAATTGCGACGAATTGCCATTGAAGGAATCATGACGCGCACCCCACACATCTTGTGGGCAGACGATGAGATCGATCTGCTCAAGCCCCACATTCTCTTCCTTCAAGCCAAGGGCTATGATGTCAACGGATTCACAGATGGGGCGTCACTTCTCGAGGCACTGGAGGAGGATCGCCTGGTGGACGTGGTGTTTCTCGACGAGAATATGCCCGGACTCACAGGCCTCGAAACCCTGCAGCGCATCAAGGCCCGCCGGCCCCACCTGCCGTGCGTGATGATCACCAAGAGCGAAGAGGAGCACATCATGGAAGAGGCGATTGGGTCCAAGATGGCGGATTACCTGATTAAGCCTCTCAATCCAAATCAAATCTTGCTTTCGCTCAAGAAAATTTTGGATGAGAAACGGTTGGTGGGAGAAAAGGCGATGAGCGACTACCAGCGGGAGTTTCGTGAGCTGGGCATGCGGCTGATGGACCGGCTTGATCGCGAGGACTGGGAAGACATCCATCGCCGCTTGGTGCATTGGGACCTCGAGTTGACCGCTTCTGGCGACACGGGAATGTCGGAGGTGCTGAGGATGCAGAAGCAGGATGCGGGTCGACAATTCGCGCGGTTTGTGACCGACAACTATGGCAACTGGCTCTCCGATTTGGACCGTTGTGATGGTCGAGAGGACCCCCTGTTGGCACCCAAAGTCATGGCGGAGTCTGTGCGGCCCCTTCTGGATACAGGCCGCAAGACCTTGTTGGTGGTCATCGACAATTTCCGCTATGATCAATGGCGTGCCTTGGGGCCGATGCTTTCGGAGGATTGGCAAGTTCAATCTGAGCGGATGCATTGGAGTTTCCTTCCAACGGCGACCCAATATGCCCGAAACTCCATGTTCGCTGGCATGGCCCCGTCAAGTATCGCCAAGGTCCATCCCCAGTGGTGGAAGAACGAACAGGACAAGGGGTCAAAAAATGCGCATGAGTCTGAATTGTTGGGGGCTCAATTGGACCGGTGGGGTTTCCACGGCCAATGGGGCTATCACAAAATCACCGATGTGGGGTCTGGGCGCAAACTCGTTGAGGATTTCCATCAAATTCGAGACCGGGATTTCACTGCCGTTGTCTTCAATTTCGTGGACATGCTAAGCCATGCGAGAACGGAGAGTGAAATCATCAAGGAGCTCGCTGAAGACGAAGCCGCATATCGCTCACTCACGGTCAGTTGGTTTGAGCACAGCCCCCTGAGGGAATTGCTTCGCCTTGCTGCCGAGGCTGGCCTCGAACTGGTCTTGACCACCGACCATGGCACAGTGCAGGTGGCGGATCCGATCAAAGTCCAGGCAGAGCGGGAGGTCACCGACAATCCGCGCTACAAAACTGGTCGCAATCTGCGTCACGACGATGGTGTTTTCTCCGTCGATGATCCGGAGGCATTCGGGCTGCCCAAGCCCCACCTTTCGAGTCGCTACATTTTTGCAATGGAGCGGGATTTCATGGTGTACCCCAACAACCTCAACCGGTTCGTCCGCTACCTGAATGGCACTTTTCAGCACGGGGGCATTTCCATGGAGGAAATGCTGGTGCCTTTGGTTCACCTTGTTCCGCGATGAGCAACGGTAAACTTCAAAAGATTTGGGGCTCTAGTCCTTTTGGACTTAAGGGGTTGGATGAGGTTGCCGCAGAACTTGCGGACCACCTCGTATGGGGGGAGGTTATCGCCTTGCAAGCGCCAATGGGAACGGGGAAAACGACATTGGTTTCGGCTTTGGTCCGGCATAACGGTTCGAAAGATGCTGCGACGAGCCCCACGTTTGCATTGTGCCAGATCTATCCCATTCCCAGTGAGGGTGAGCCCCCCAAATTGATTCGTCACCTGGATTTGTATCGGATTCGCCATGTTGATGAATTGTTGGGCCTCGGTTGGGACGAACTCATGCACGATCCGTTGGCGTTGACCTTTGTAGAGTGGCCAGAGCGGGCGGCAAATCACTTCCCGGAACGGGCGCGGTTGCTGCGAATGGAGTGTCTGCCTGACGGAATGCGGGTGGCCACGTTGTGGCAAAGGGAATCCGCTTAAATTTCCAATTGACCTGAACCGACTCAACAGTGGAAACCAAGGAACGCATCCGGAGACTCGCCTTCCAGGCCGCACTTTCTCCTCAAGAAGAACAGTTGGCCGTGCACAATTACGAACAAAGTTTGCGCATTGGCATCCCCAAAGAAATGGTGTTGCAGGAGCGTCGAGTGGCCCTAGATCCGGATGCGGTAGGGCTATTGGTGGCCCATGGACACGAGGTGGTTGTGGAGACTGGAGCGGGGATTCACGCCCAGTTTTCAGATGCCGAATACAGCGAGGCGGGTGCTCGAATCGCACCGGATGCAGCGACGGTCTACGAAAATGACATCATTCTGAAGGTGGCCCCACCCCAAGAGGCGGAGCTCGAATTCATGCGAGACAGGCAGACCATCTTTAGTGGATTGCAGTTGGCGACCCACCCTGAGCGTACCATCGAGAAGATGATGGACAGGAAGATCACGGCCGTGGCTTGGGATTTCATGAAGGACCGAACGGGCATTTTCCCCCTCGTTCGCGCCATGGGGGAGATTGCGGGAACCACGAGCATCCTGATCGCTGCAGAATTCCTCGCTCATCCAACGTACGGCAACGGCACCATGCTCGGTGGAATGACCGGTGTGGCCCCCTCTGAGGTGGTCATCATCGGCGCTGGAACCGTTGGAGAGTTTGCTACCCGCGCGGCCATTGGACTTGGCGCTTCTGTTCGGGTTTTTGACAGTAGCCCTTACCGGCTTCGTCGGCTTCGCGGTGAAATTGGTGGTCGTTTGTGGACCAGCACGCTTCATCCAAAGGTGTTGGCAGAGTCATTGGCCTCAGCCAATGTCGCCATTGGCGCCGTCCGGCCGCACCAGGGCCGCACACCCATGATTGTGACAGAGTCAATGATTCAGGGCATGAGAGAGGGGTCGGTTATTGTCGATGTGAGCATTGACAGCGGCGGGTGCTTCGAAACTTCGCGTTTAACCAACCATCAGGATCCGGTGTTCTCAGAATTTGGGGTCACGCATTACGGTGTGGCCAATATCCCCAGCCGCGTGCCACGCACGGCCAGCTTGGCCCTTTCCAACCTGTTGGCTCCTTTGCTCAAGCAGGTTGGAGAGGATGGAGGCATTGAGTCGGGTGTGGGCAACAGCCCCATGATTCGGAGCGGTTTGTACCTGTTCCGGGGCAATGTCGTGAACCGCGATTTGGCGGAGGCCTTTGGCTGGCCTTCAAAGGATCTCGACCTGCTGCTCGCCGCCTTCGATTGACGGTCAGCCGCCGACCCGTTTTCTGATTTCGTGTAGCTTCAGCAATGCCTCGACAGGGGTCAGTTGGTCGATGTCCAGCGCGAGCAGGTCCTCCTTGATGTCTTGCAGGACCGGATCATCCAATTGAAAAAAGCTCATTTGCACTCCGTTTTCAGCAGAGGAGGCTCCAGAGGGCAGACCGGGATTGGCTTTGGCCTGGCCGCGGCCGCCTCCTTCAGATTCCAACCCCTCCAATACTTCCTCGGCGCGACGCACGAGTGATCCGGGCATGCCCGCCAGTTTGGCGACATGGATGCCGAAGCTGTGTTCGCTTCCGCCAGGTACCAGTTTGCGGAGGAAGAGGACTTTGCCATCCTGTTGGCGTACGCTGACGTTGGCGTTGTGTATCCTCGAAAAACGGCTGGCCATCCGATTCAATTCGTGGTAATGCGTCGCAAACAGAGTTTTGGCCTTGCACTTGGGGTGCTCGTGGAGGAACTCGGCAATGGCCCAGGCAATGCTGATGCCGTCATATGTGCTGGTTCCCCGTCCTATTTCGTCGAGAAGGACCAAAGAGCGGTCTGAGATGTTGTGGAGGATGGATGCGGTCTCGTTCATCTCCACCATGAAGGTGGATTCTCCTGCGCTGAGGTTGTCGGAGGCCCCCACGCGCGTGAAAATCTTGTCGACGAGCCCCATCCGGACGGAGCGGGCCGGGACATAGCTGCCCATCTGCGCCATGAGGGCGATGAGGGCTGTCTGTCTCAGCAAGGCACTCTTTCCCGACATATTGGGTCCGGTGATCATCAGAATCTGCTGATGGTCGCGGTCAAGGGCCACATCGTTTGCGACATAGGTCTCTCCATCGGGAAGGCAACGTTCAATCACTGGGTGCCGTCCGCCCACAATCTCCAAGACATGACCATCGACCAAGACAGGACGCGTATACCCATGATCTTCTGCGACTTCGGCAAACCCGAGCAGCAGGTCCAGTCCAGACACGGCGCGGGCGGTGGACTGAAGCAGGGGCAAGTGGGGGTGGGTGGAGGTGACCAGTGTCGCATAGGCTTCACGCTCTACTACGTCGAGCCGTTCTTGCGCATTGAGAATGCGTTGCTCGAGTTCCTTTAGCTCCGGCGTGATGTACCGCTCGGCTTGGGTCAGGGTTTGCTTCCGAATCCAATCCTCTGGAACCTTGTCCTTATGGGCGTGCCGAACCTCTAGGTAGTAGCCGAATACGTTGTTGAAGGCAATCTTGAGCGACGTGATGCCTGTGGCTTCTGCTTCCCGGTTTCGAATGCCCTCCAATTTGGCCTTCCCATTGTCTCGGAGGTCCCGGAGTTCATCAAGTTCTTTGACGACACCCGAGGCGATGGTCATCCCCTTTCCCAACACGCCGGGCGGGTCTCCTGCGAGCTCTGTTCGAAGTTGGGCCAACAGGTCGTCTGCTGGGTCCAATCGGCCTGCCCACCGGCCGATGACCGGATCGTCGGAGCTGTCGACCATGAGGCGGAGCGATTCAACAGCTGTGAGGGCCCGCCTCAACCGGTCGAGCTCGGCCGGTGAAATCCGAACAGCCGCGGCCTTGGCAAGCAGCCGCTCCAAGTCGCCAATCCGGTTGAGCTCGGCAATCAGGTCGTGTCGCATCGCGGGCTGCTCTATGAACGCCGCTACGGCCTCATGGCGCTGGGTTACCTTGGCTTCATCGCAGAGGGGGTGTGCAATCCAACGGCGCAGCATGCGCGCGCCCATTGGGGTGGCGGACCGGTCCAAAATGTCCACAAGGGCGGTGCCTTCCGGATGCGCAGGGGCCAACAATTCCAGGTTGCGGATGGTGAATCCATCCATCGCCAAATTGCTGCCCCATTCTATGCGCCCCAGCGACGCAATGTGACCCAGACGGTCGTGTTTTGTCGTGCCTACATAATGCAGGGCGGCCCCTGCAGCGATGATGGCCAAGGGTTGCCCGTCCAGACCGAATCCTTTCAATCCCTTGGTGCCGAAGTGTCGCTCCAAGGTTTCCCGGGCAAAATCCGTCTGCCACACCCAGTCGTCGAGGGGGAACCGATAACCGGTTAGGTCGAGAGATTGGGGCTCCCCATGACGCAGGTGTAGGGTTTCCTTGGGTCGAAAGGTGCGCAGGAGCGGAGCGATGTCCGATGGTGCGCCCTCGGCAGCCAGGAATTCACCTGTTGAAACATCGAGAAAGGCCACTCCGGCCCTTTCTCTCTTGGCCTTTCCTCGGCCTTCTTCCGCGACATGGACGGCGGCCAGCCAGTTGTTCTCTCGTGCGTCTAGGACCTGATCGTTGAGGGCCACGCCGGGTGTGACCATCTCTGTGACTCCGCGCTTGACAATGGTTTTGGCGGTCTTCGGGTCCTCCAGTTGGTCACAGACCGCCACGCGGTGACCGGCACGGACCAGCTTGGGCAGGTAGTTTTCGAGGGCGTGGTGCGGAAACCCCGCCAACTCCACCTCTGAGGCGGCCCCGTTTTTCCGCGCCGTCAGCACGATGTTGAGCACATTGGCAGCCGTGACGGCATCCTGCCCAAATGTCTCGTAGAAGTCGCCTACGCGAAACAGCAAGAGGGCATCCGGGTGTTGGGACTTGACCTTGTTGTATTGGGCCATCAAGGGGGTCTCTTTGGCCCCCTTCTTGGACGTTGTTTTGGCTTTTGCCCTGGCCATTGGCTCAGGAAGCGACCTTCAATTGTCCCTTGTCACTCTCATCGAAGTGCTCACGGGCATATTCAACCGTGACCCGGAGTTCAGTGGTGTCTTCGTTGCCTGGCAATTCGAACATTGCTTCACTGAGCACGGCTTCGCAGATGCTGCGCAGGCCACGTGCCCCAAGTTTATAGTCCACGGCTTTCTCGACGATGAAGTCGAGTGCTTCGGCGTCGAATTTCAGCGCAATGCCATCGAGTTCGAACAAGCGCTCATATTGCTTGATGAGCGCATTCTTGGGCTCGGTCAGGATTCGCCGGAGGGCGTGAGGGTCCAATGGGTCCAAGTTGGTCAAGACAGGAAAGCGACCGATGAGTTCTGGAATGAGTCCAAAGGTGCGCAGGTCTGCAGGCGCAATGGCAGAGAGCAGGTTCTCCGGCATGTTGTCTGCGCCGGTGTTGAATCCGATACTCGACGTGGCAATCCTGCGTTCGATGTGCTGGTCGATGCCGCTGAATGCCCCGCCGCAGATGAAGAGGATGTTCCGGGTGTCCAGCGAGATGAGCTTTTGCTCAGGGTGCTTCCGGCCGCCTTGCGGGGGCACGTTGACCTCAGCGCCTTCCAAGAGCTTCAACAGCGCCTGTTGTACCCCTTCGCCACTGACGTCCCTCGTGATGGAGGGGTTGTCGCTTTTGCGGGCAATCTTGTCGATTTCATCGATAAAGACAATGCCCCGCTGCGCTTTGGAAACATCGTAGTCGGCGGATTGAAGCAGGCGCGAAAGGACACTTTCGACATCCTCGCCCACATAGCCTGCTTCGGTCAGAATGGTGGCGTCTGCAATGCAGAATGGAACCTTGAGCAACCGAGCGATGCTCCGGGCCAACAGGGTTTTTCCTGTTCCGGTTTCCCCGACGAGGACGATGTTGGATTTGTCAATTTCAACCTCTCCTTCTCCCGCAGGGTGCGCGAGACGCTTGTAGTGGTTGTATACGGCAACGCTCAATGTTCGCTTTGCCCGTTCCTGACCGATGACGTACTCATCGAGGAACCGCTTGATGTCTGCCGGACGCTCAAGTTGAACGCCCGGATCAAATCCGGCTTCCTCTCCTTGAGTTCTCTCCTCCTTGACAATCGCACCGGCCTGCTCAATGCAGTGGTCGCAAATGTGTCCAGTCACCCCCGCGATGAGGATGTCGACTTCCGACTTCTTGCGCCCGCAGAACGAGCAGTTGATCTCGCGGTCCGCCATGGTGGAATTAATCTTGCTTTCGCTCGAGGACTTCGTCAATCATGCCATAGGCCTTGGCCTCGTCGGCAATCATCCAGTAGTCCCTATCGCTGTCCTCGTAGACTTTCTCGTAATCCTGACCACTGTGGTGAGCGATGATTTTGTAAAGCTCCTCTTTGAGCTTCATGATCTCGCGGGCGGTGATTTCGATGTCGCTGGCCTGACCGCGGGCCCCGCCGAGTGGTTGGTGAATCATGGTCCGGCTGTGCTTCAAACCTGTGCGCTTTCCTGCGGCACCAGCACAGAGGAGAACCGCACCCATTGAAGCTGCCATTCCCGTGCAAATGGTCGCTACATCGGGTCGGATGTACTGCATCGTATCATAAATGCCGAGCCCAGCATAGACGCTTCCCCCAGGAGAGTTGATGTAGATCTGGATGTCTTTGGTCGGATCCGTGGACTCGAGAAAGAGCATCTGTGCCTGAATGATGTTGGCGATGTAGTCATCGACCCCAGTGCCGAGGAAGATGATTCGGTCGGCCATCAGGCGGGAGAAGACATCCACTTCACGGAAAGGCATCTGCCTTTCTTCGATCACGGTTCGTGTCATGTTCTCCGGACCGTGCACGGCGGAGATGTAGTCTTCAACGTGGTGACTGGTGAAGCCGCGGTCCTTGACGGCGTACTTCAGGAATTCCTTGCGGGTGCTCATCATGAGAATGGAAAGGTAGGTCCGGTCCGGCACAGCGCCGAGCGGAAAGTTCAGAGTGATCGAACGATTTCCATCCACTCGTCGTGGGAAACCTCTTTCTCCTTGATTTTAGCCAGTTCCCGGAGCTTGTCGATGGCCTTGCGCTCGTATATCATCTCTGCAACGCGGCGCACCTCCTTCTGTTCGGTCAGCATTTGAGCGACCATGGGCTCCAGTTGTTCTGCTTCGAGCGGAATGCCGTACTGCGCGTACTGGGCCTTGATTGAGTTTCCAGCCTCCTCCTGGATTTCCTCGCCCTCCACATTGATTTCATGCTCGTCAATGATGTGGTTCTGGATGATTTGCCATTTGATGCCTTTGGCGTATTCAGTGAATTCAGATTCAATCTCTTCGGCTGTGATGGGCTTCTCGTTGGCAATTTGAATCCAGCGCTTGAGGAATTCTTCTGGAAGCGGTGGGTTGAGTTTGTCCACGACCTCTTCAACGAATTTGCGGCGAAAGACCCGGTCTCCGTCGCGATCAAAAATGCGCTGCAGGTCTTCCTCGACCTTGGCTCTGAATGCGGTTTCGTCAGTGACGACGTCTTCCCCAAAGAGTTTGTCGTACAACTCTTCTCCCAACTCTGCTGGTTCTATGTGTCGGACTTCTTTTACCGTGAAACGAAGTGGGCTCTTGAATTCCGCGGCAGCTTTGGCATCGATTCCCAGCATCCGGGCGAGGTCTTCGGCATCGCGGCTCACGTGTTCCGGCTTGACGACGGCTTGTGCACCTTGACCGAGTCCCATGAGGGATTGTGAGGTTTTTGCATGCTTGACGGAATCCATGCTGATGGTTCCTTCATGGGCAACGCCTCCAGCTTTTGCTTCTTCGCCCTCCAACTCGACAAATTCTCCAACGACCAGACAACCCTCGGCGATTTCTGTCCGCTCGGACATCTTTCCATAGCGTCGGCGCAGGTCTCCAATTTGCTCTTCAATCAGGGCTTCGTCAATGCGGACCTTGTGGTGAACGAATTTGGTAAACCACCCGAATTTGATGTCCACCTTGGGGCTCAAACCGATGTCATATCGGAAGGTGAAAACGCTGGGTTTGTCCCAATTTCCGTCGCTGTCATTCTCCTCGGTGGGAATGGGCTGTCCCAACAGGCGCAGCTTCTCCTCGCGGATGTACCCGTCCATTTTTTCGCCCAGCAACTTGTTGAGCTCGTCGGCAAGCACAGCCTTTCCGTATTGCTTTCGGACGAGTTGGATGGGCACCTTACCGGTCCGGAATCCCGGCATTTTCAACTGTTTACGATACTCTTCGAGGATTCCATCCACCTTCTCCTTGTAATCTTCAGGGTGAACCTTGACGGTCAGGACGCCATTGAGGTCGTCAATTTTTTCCTGGGTGATTTCCATGTTGTTGCGCTCGTAAAAGTTGCAAGTGCGGGCGAAGGGACTCGAACCCCCACGCCTTGCGGCACCAGATCCTAAATCTGGCGTGTCTACCAATTCCACCACGCCCGCAGGATGGCGAAGATAGGCCTCATCTCGGCGGGGACGAAGCGATGGGACGCAGGGACAAACAGCGGGTTTGTCGTCGGTAGTGTCTGCTGATTTTCAGCCTCGTGCAAGTGGTCTTTTTCTTTTGCTTGTTTCTATGCCCATTTTCTTGGGCAATGGAGGTATCTCCTTTGGAGCCTCCGCGTTCGTGGCGAGCGGAATTCCAAGTTGCGCCGCCGAATGCGGCCTTCTTCGAGGGCGAAGTCAGGTTCTCTTGGGGAGCCAGTTCTGCAGCGGTGGAATTGTGGTCAATTCCCTTCGCCTCTTGGGGCGGTGCTGCTTCGGTGGTGACGCCACTCGATGGCAACATCTCGGTTGGAATGGCCCTCTCCACGGTGGGCCGAGTCGGCACAAGTGTTCGATTCGGCCTTGCCGATCGTCGGGTGGGCGCTTTTGAGGTGGAGGTGCCTGCAGTTCAGCATCCGGCCATGCCCCTTCGACCGGTCTGGCGACTCAAGCGGCCTGTTGAATTTGGGCGGCACGCCTTTGGTGCTGCTTTCGTTCGTTGGTCACCGGGCAGACCGCCCCGGATGTCTCTCGTGGTCCAACGCGACGGGTGGAGCTTTGGTGTGGGTTCTGCTGGTGTTTTCGTCGCCCGCGAGGTCATCCTCTTCAGGTCCACCAAAGTGCAATGGCGTTTTGGGTTGATGCGGGCCTCAATCCCCTCGTGCGGGGTGACAATTGGACGCGTTGAGCCTTGGCGTCCCGTGGGGTTTTCTGCTTCATCGCTGTGGGATTTGCGCCCATGATTCGATTTGTTGTCACCGTGTGGCTGGGCCATTTCATGATCATGTTGTCTGCACAAGAGGCAGGCACACCTGACATCGGGCTTTGGATGGTTGAGGCCATTGAGTCGGATTGTCTCACCCGCGATGAGCTGGCTTTAGTGGGTTCTGAGCCCCCCCCCATTCGGGAGCAAACCATCGTAAATCTGCTTGGCATGGCACGAGGCAAGGAAGCACTGCGCTGTCTGCGGGGCCTTCTTTCATGGACAGACCACGTGCAATCTCTGGATCAAATCAAATCTCTCCGATCCACCATGTCTATGCGCACAGATGGGGTGCTGTCGACCGGCTCA
>CACAUH010000034.1 GCA_902535565.1 uncultured Bacteroidota bacterium
ATGCGAGCAAAGCGAAATCAGCGCTCGGATGGGAACCCACGCGCACCCTCGAGCAGCTGTGCTCCGAAATGGTGGCCTCTGACTTGGCTCTATTTAAGCGGGACAAGTACCTCTTGGATGGGGGGCACGACATACTCAACCAACACGAGACCTGATCCTCAAAGGGGCAGAACTTCAGTGCATTCGCCTGTGGCGCAGTAAAACACAAATCCCCGAACGGGACGAGACTCATTCCGCGACAAGGCCGCCATATAGCCCTGCACTTGTTCCACGTGCTTTTTTCGCTTCTTGTCATCGGGTTTGACCACCGTCTTGAAGTCGATGATGTCCACCACGTCTGATTTGATCACCACCCGATCAGGGCGAACCAATTCTCCGGACAGGCTGACCATTTCCCGCTCGTTAAACACCGCGCCAGAACCATCGAACCAACCCGCCATGACCGGGTCGGAGACCACCTTTTGTACCATGGCGCACACCCTTTCCCAGTCTTGCTTGCTGCATCTGGACCACGGCCATGGCCGAGACAGCACACGTTCAACATCACCTGCCTTCACAATGCGGGCAAGCTGACTGTGAACAGCAGTGCCAAAGGCCTGAGCGTCCATCGCACCCAATGTGGGCCGATCGAGGTTCCGTTTCCCGCCTGCAATCACCTCCTTGGAAATCCCGTGGAACCGGAAAGCCGGCAACGTCCGCATTTCCGGTCCCGCTGCCCGTTCCTTGTCCAAGGGAAGCGCTGCTTCAAAATTCCTTGATCGATATGGAGCCACGGCCAGGTTGCATTCCATCGCCCGGTCAATTGAACGCGCCATCGCCCGTCCCATGCGCTTGGGAATCCCCCCCTCATCCCAGTCAGCCTTGGCCACATCAATGACCACATGGAGGCGCACTTCCGCACGTGTGGTGCAGACGTAAGCGACATTGACTTCATCAAACCGCTGCTGCGCCCGCTCCCGATCCCAAGTCGAATGCGCCGCAGTGGCCTTGAGGGCACTCAAAGGGGCAACAACACCCGGCACGCCATATACATCTTCAGAAAGCGCAGCGGGCATCAAGGTCCGGTCCTCTTGTATCAAATCATCACCGAATCGCGTGATCACCACAGGATATTGCAGCCCCTTGCTCTTGTGAACCGTCAAAATCCGAACTGAATCCGGGCCGGGCAGAACGCGAATCGACTGCTCATGGCCCTTGCGGTGCCAGTGGGTCAAGAATCCGGAGCGCCCGAAATCCTGCGCTGCGCGTTCTTGGGTGAGCTCAATCAAGGATTCAGCATGGGCGGGATAGTGGACATCAATTTCGAGCGCGTGAAGAATGTGACCGATGCATTCTGTCAAGGGAAGTGCGGACCAAGCCGACGCATCAAAACCGGGAACAACATCCTTGAGGACAGATTGACAGTCCAAGGTTCCGAAACGTTTTTCAGTTCCGTCCGCTCTCGACTTCCGGTATTCGGTGTGGTGCTTAACCAAGACCGCAGATTCATCCCACGGGGCATTTTGCTGGTTTCGGATCGCCCCAAGTGCCTGCAGAAACCGCAACACCGGACCTGCCTCCTTGGGCGCCTCAAGTGCTTCAAGCAAATGCACCACCGCCAACGCTGCTGGGTGTCGACCCAAGGCGAGGCTCTCATCTGTAAAAGGCACAATCGGATCCTCACGGGACAGCAGGAACTCCGCCAACTTCTTGGCTTCCGAATTCTTGCGAACCAGGATGGCAATGTCGCCCGCAGGGAAACCATCTGCCATGGCCTGCCGGATGCGCAATTCCATCCAGTGACACACTGCATCAAACCGGTCTCCAGCGGTCTCCGCCTGCAACACTTCCACCTCGACCCCTCCGGGAAACGCCTTCATCGGCATCTGGGTCACATCGCCATAAACCTCGGCCAAGTCCGCCTCCAGATCTTCGGCCAAGTTGCCAAAAACCGCGTTGTTAAAGTGGACCACCTCGGGAGCGCTGCGCCAATTCTCGACAATCCGGTGCCGGTCCATGGCATCCGTCATTTGGCCCACAGCATCATGTAACGCCGGCGAAAGTGGACGAAGTCCGTCGGACACAAGCCCGGGAAGGGCCCCCAGTTGACGGTGATCTCCGTTGCGCCACCTGTATATGGCCTGCTTGGCGTCGCCCACCACAAGAGAGAGCCTGCCTTGGGCCAATGTCTCTCCGACCACCACGGCCAAATTGTGCCACTGGGTCACCGACGTGTCCTGAAACTCATCGATGAAAATGTGATCATATCGCTCCCCCGTGCGTTCGAATATGTAAGGAGCTGGATTGTCTTGGACCACCTCAGAAATCATGCGGTTTAGGTTGCCCAGCGTGCGGACATTCTCCTCCCTTTGGACCTCGATGTACGCATGACGCAAAGCCGTCAACGTCCCGACAAGCGGCAAGCGACGGCCCAGCATTTGCCGGGTCCGGAAGTCATGCCCGCGCTCATCTGGTCCCATGGCTGCCTCCATCTCCGCCAACGCAACCAGACGCTCGTGAAAGACCGCAATGGCCGCTTCCCCCTCGTCATCGTTGCGCTTCGCCCAAACACCATTTTCAACGCCATTCAAGAGCTTCTTTCCCTGTTCCTTGGCCACGCCTTTTCGTAGACGCGGAAGCCAACTCTTCATGACCCACTTGCCAGTGAACGCGTCATACAAATTGGCCTTCTCCAAATCACGCTCCAAAGCCGCAGCCTCCGATTTGAGCATGGCAATCCGGGTTCGGACCTCCTTGTTCATCGCCCGCTCAATGTCAATGAACTGAGCAGGGGTCCATCCATCAAGACGTTCCAAGAGCGGCTGCATTTGCTCGTAATCAATGGCCTTGCCGATGCTCAGCAATTGACGCCTGACCTTGGCATCACGGTCGTCTTCCACAGCCTCCTCTACGAACCTCCCCAGCAACTCGGTGAGGTCGCCGTCCACGCCCAACTGATCCAACACCTTGTCCACGGCGGCGTCCAGAAGACGGGCCGTATCCAACTCGACACTGAAGTCATGTTCGAGCTGCAAATCAGTGGCAAAGCCCCGGACCAGACCCCCCACAAACTTGTCAAGCGTCATAATGGAAAGCTCACCGTAATGCCGTTGAAGGTTGCGGCGAAGGGTCCGTGCCCGACGCCCCATCTCCTCATCCGCCAAACCTGTCTCGGCACGAAGACCATCCAGATGGGCGCTCTCGGAAACCCGGTCAGCCAAGACCTCGATCTCGGTCACCACACGGTCCTTCATCTCCTGAGCCGCCTTGTTCGTGAAGGTCAAAGCGAGAATTCTCCTAAAAGGAAAGGGGTCGTTGCTCGACAAGCAACAAGACAAATAAGCCTGGACAAGACGAAAGGTTTTTCCGCTCCCTGCCGAGGCGCCCATCACCCGAAACCCCATCGGCATTTGCCCCTCTATCTCACCCTTGGCCATGCGCTCAAGTTCGTCCCTTCCCTTCCATTCCCCAAGTGCCTTTCACACCTGATGGGGAACAATTGCAACCTCTTGTATGCCCAAACAGTTGTTCTTTAAGGAACTTCGAGTCATGCACAACCCTTCCCTCCGCATTCCCACCTGCCTCACACTCATTTGGGCCTGCCTGATTGGAATCGCGCTGCCCACAGGCTGCAAACCGGAACCGCTCCACGGAGGACCCGGCACCCTGACCCTGACCGCCGACTTTACATTCGGAGGGGACAGTGTCCTCATTGGACAGACGGCCTCAAACGCATTGGGCCAAAACCTCCGCCTCGAAACCTTCTCCATATACCTCGGGGGAATCGAACTTCTAAACGACACAGGAACTGTGCGGCTTTCCGATGCTGAACGCTGGAATGCAGGAGAAGACAATGTCTGGAACTACTCCCTGCAATCAGGGGTATACCAAGGCTTCCGAATCCACATCGGGGTGCCCTCTGAATTCAACACAGACACCGACCCGACCATTTGGCCGAACGACCACCCATTGGGCGTCTCGGGAAGTGCCGGCATGTTCTGGAGCTGGAACACCGGCTACATCTTTTCCAAGTTTGACGGCAAAGCCGACACCACGGGAGCCACCAACTTCCTGCACCCTTTTGCCTACCATATCGGAGGAGATGATCACATCATCGAGGTCCGCTATGACACGCCTTGGGAAGTCACCGAATGCTCCCAACACGCCTTCTCTCTGCAAGGGGACATTCTTGACTTTTTGGTGACACCAACAGACACCATCGACGTGGCCATTGACAACATCACCCACACAGGAGACAATCCCGGTCTCGCTGCCCGCTATGTGGCCGCACAAACCGAAGCGGTGACCTTGACCAAGCAATAAGTCGGAAAACGGTACGATCTTGAAGTCATGGTCCGGCAATCCGCCCACAACCCTTTGCTCACCCCATCCGCTCTCCGCGGGTGGGCCTTTCTGATGGTGGTTTGGTCCGTTGGCTGCAGACCCGATGCGCCTGATGGACCCGACAACCCGCCCAGCGCCACGCCATTGGCCATAGAGATTCCGCCATTCTTTCCCCCGATGGACATCCCGCCCGACAACCCGACAACCGTCGAAGGCGTCGAACTCGGGCGGCTCCTTTTTTGGGAAAAAGGGCTCAGCGCAGACAGCACCATGAGCTGCGGATCCTGTCATTTGCCGTCCTTTTCCTTTGCCGACCCCAACGCGGTATCCACAGGAATCACTGGTGCTCAGGGCACGCGCAACGCCATGGCCTTGGTTAACATGGGGTGGGCTCAACGCTTCTTCTGGGATGGGCGCGCTGCCACCCTTGAAGAGCAAATCCTCGAACCCGTCTCCCACCCGGACGAAATGAACCTGCCGTGGTCCGAGGCCGTGACCAGACTCAAAGAAGATGCGGACTATGCAAACCGCTTCTATGTGGCCTTTGCAGACGAAACCATCACGCCGGAGCAAACAGCCAAAGCCATCGCTCAATTTCTCCGCACCATGGTCTCCGCAGAAAGCAAATTCGACCGTTGGCGCAAAGGGCAGGTCGAATTGACCGACCTGGAGTTTCAGGGATACGAGATGTTCAATCGGGAAGGCGGAGACCCCGAAGTTGTCACGGGTGGGCAATTCGGAGGGGACTGCTTCCATTGCCACGGCGAGGCGGGACTCCAGTTCACAGACTATCTCTTCCACAACAACGGACTTGACAGCACCTTCGCCGCCGACCCTGGGGTCGCCGACGTGACGGGCATGCCATTGGACAGTGGCCGATTCCGAACGCCCACCCTGCGCAACGTCGCCTTGTCGCCCCCCTACATGCACGACGGCCGATTCAACACCCTCGAAGAGGTCATTGACCACTACAATTCTGGTGGCCTCCCCTCTGCCACCATTGACCCCTTCATGAAATACAGTTCCGGCGGTTTGATGCTGCAACCCCAGCAAAAGGAAGCACTCATTGCATTCCTGCATACCTTAACCGACACTGCGTTCGCCTCGAACCCATCCTTCGCGGACCCACACTGAACCATGACACTGCGCCGCCTCATGCTCACCTTGGGGCCGGGCATTTTGTTCGCCTCCACCGCCATCGGAACCAGTCACCTTGTTCAAGCAACCAGGGCAGGCGCGGATTACGGATTTGCACTGCTGTGGGCCGTGCTCGCAGCCAACATCGCGAAATACCCCTTTTTTGAATTCGGCACACGCTATGCGAATGCCACAGGGACCTCTTTAATCGCGGGTTACAGAACTTTTGGGCGCTGGGCTTCGTGGTCCTATTTGCTGCTGACCGCATTAACATGTGCTTTCGTCATGGGAGGCGTCGGTATCGTGACAGCGGCCTTCCTCGACCACCTTTTCGGCGCTTCAAAATGCCTTGGATTCAATGCAACACCCCATGTCGCAGTGGCCACCTTCTCGGGATGTGTCGCTGTTCTGATGTTCGGCCGTTATTCCGCCCTGGACAAGGTGATCAAAACCATCAGCCTTGTGCTGCTCGTCGGCACCGTCGGTGCCACAATTGGGGCCCTGATTCACACCCCCATTTCCAATGTGCCGCAAACACCAGCAGACTTCAATCCTTGGCGTGGCGCCGAATTCACTTTTCTCATCGCCCTGCTCGGCTGGATGCCATCTGCGGTGGACCTCAGCCCTTGGACCAGCATTTGGACCCTAGAACGTTACAAGCAGACCGGGTTCAAGCCGGCACTGCGAGATGCGGTCCGGGAATTCAACCTCGGCTATGCCTTTTGCATTCTCCTGGCCCTCTGTTTTCTTCTTCTGGGCGCCTTGCTGCTTCGAACAAACGACGTGGCACTCCCCAGTGGAACTGCAGCTTTTGCTGCCGGAATCATCGGACTGTACACTGAAGTTCTCGGCGCATGGAGCACCCCCTTTGTGGGTTCTGCCGCCTTTGCAGCGATGCTGGGCACCTGCATTGCCTGTCTCGATGGATTCAGCCGCAGCTTCAGCCACGGCATAGCTGCACTGCGAAATACCGACGTACAATCCCGACACGAACACACCAGCCTGGTCTTGATCTCCATCGGGGCTTTGATTCTGATCATCGTCTTCCCCCAAGACATTCGAACCCTTCTTGATTTCGGGAACATTCTCAGCTTCTGCGTTGCACCACCCTCTGCACTGGCCATGCTGATTCTGGTGACACGGAAACAGTTTCCTGAACACGCCCGCCCCAAGCGTTGGCTCACGTGGACTGCCATTCTGGGACTGGGGTTCCTCTTGATTCTCACTGTGCTGTACTTGCAACACGTGTTGGCATAATTCCATCGCCCACAGATTTGACCACGTCGGGGTTCAAAAGTCCCTGCCCACTGGGGATTGCAGAGCATTGGGTCCGGTAATTTCAGCTCATGTCGGGATGCAACCCCTGCGGCAGATTCGCCGTAAACGCATGCATGGTCGTGCGCATTCAGATGATTCTCCTCTCATCCGTCCTGTGGGCGGTTTCCACCGGGAGTCTGTCTGCACAATGCCCTCAGTTCCTCGGAACAGAAACCGTTGCAAACCTTCCTGCCACCACGTCCATGCCGCACTGGTTCGAATGTGTGGGCAGCGTTACAGCTGACCCGGCCCCATTCAACTTTGAACTGACCGCCCAACCTGCAACCCACAATGGTGTCCAAGTCGATTGGGGAGATGGAAGTGGAATTGAGGCCGTCGGCGCCTGGGATGGAACGACCCCCCTTGTCCACGCATACACGCCAGACGAGTGGACCAATTACACCATCACCGTCACCACCACAGCCTGTCCTGGCGGGACAGTCGGAACGCTGGTATACGAGCCAGAAACGCCGGGTGCAGGTCTCGTATACGGCGACAGCAACGCCGGTTGCGCGCCCTTTGTTGGCCTGCCCAAAATCGATGTCAACCTTGCATTCAGCCCCAATTGGAGCTTCTCCCTGAACTGGGGTGATGGGTCTGTAACCGACACCTTCACCATGGGGGATATCCTCAGTGACCCCACCTATGACACCCTCAAATTCGTGGCCGGTTCCGGCGACGAAATCGTCCGCATCTCGGGCATGTCGCACACCTACGATTCACAGAATTGCGCGGTCGGAAACTGCGACCACGACCTGCATCTTGTGTATTCCAACTTCTGCTCCGTCCGCGGCGCCACCAGTCCCTTTGTCCCAGGTGGGTCCATCGTGGGAACCGGATACAATGAAGCTTCACTGAGCAATGCATTCTTGACGTGGAATGTGGACGAGGCAGCAATTCAAGTGGCCGACCCCGTGGTCTGTTGGCCAAACGACCAAACGACCGTGAGCAACGCCTCTTGTCCCGATTGCTGTAACGCATCCAGCGGAAACAATGTCGCAGGCAATGGCACCGTTCGAACTGAAAAATGGGACTTCGGCGGCGCCACCTACATCGGCTCAGGACCCGACCCCACAGGTTGGATTGATTGGGGAGGAGACTGCTCCAGCGGTCAGTCCCATGCCCTTTCGTTCCCGGGGCCCGGCATCTACACCGTTACGCTGTATTCTGCGAACCACTGCGGAATTGACACCGTCACCAAGGACATCACCGTCGCGCCTCCGCCGACCGTTTCTGCTACAAGCAGTCTCACCAGCCTCTGTCCCGGCGATCCGTTTCAATTCGAAACTGTGAACTGGAGCACCAGTCCTCCCCTGACCGCAGCAGACCTCAGCTTCAACTTTACCTACGGTGAAAGTGGATTCTCCATTCCCATTGCCATGGTCAATGGACTGATTCCCTTCGAAAACATCCCCTCACAACCCGGCAATGTCTACGCTAATGCCGGAACCTATGAAGCCACCATACAGGTCTTTCCCACGCAATCCCCTTCCTGCTTAGGGTCGGCCGAAATCCCCGTCACGGTGCTCACACCGCCAACCGCCGCATTCACACTCCCAGCGGATGAGTGCGCCACAGAAGCCACAGTACAGCCCATAGACGGTTCCACAGACGCTGTGAATTACCTCTGGTCCCTTTCGGGCTTGGGAATCATCAGCTCCAGTTCATCCGTCGCCCCCATCTCACTCACCGGGCCAGGGGCCTTCACGTTTGACCTGACCGTGACCTCGGCCAACGGCTGTTCAGACTCTCAAAGCCACACTTTCTCCCTTGCAAATCTGCCTCAAGCCGAATTCGCCGTGGCCGATGCTTGCCTCGGCACCCCCACGGCACTGGACGGGTCCCCATCAACCACCAATACAGCATTTGGTGGCGCCATTGTTTCCTACGATTGGACTTTGGAGGATGGAACTCCCCTTTCAGGGAGCGCACAAACCGTCGAATACCCTGGTCCAGGAAACCAAACTGTAGAACTCGTTGTGACCACAGCCACTGGTTGTTCGGACACCCTTAGCCAAACCTTCGAAATTCTGCCCAGACCAGCAGTGGGCCTCCTAGAAGGAGACACCATCGGGTGCAGCCCCCTGACCGTCACCATCAACGCCATTGACTCCACAGGCATCACAAGCCCAGCAGACTTCACTTGGGACTATGGCCACGGTGGCGCAACTGAACCGGACTCTGATGGAAGCCATACTTGGCCCCCGAACAATGGTGAAGACACGCTTTATTATGACGTGGTGGTGGAAGCCGGACTTGGCGGATGCACCAGTACGGACCAGCTCACCGTTGCTGTGGCCCCTTCTCCTTTCGTCCAAACCGATGGTGGGGAGGTATGCAGCGACAATGCATTCGCCTTCTCGGGTAACACATTCAACTTGGGAGACAACCCCGATTGGTTTTGGGAAATTGATCACGTGTGGTCCAGCGTGGTAGAGGATTACGGCACCATCACGAGCGACTTCAACAACTTCCAATACACCTTCATCAATCCTGGAATGTCCTCGGATACAGTGCAAATCTCATTGACCGTTTCCCGTCCAAATGGATGTTCCGCCACAGACCACGCCACCCTGTTCGTGCGCCCCTCCTACAGCCCATTCGTGGAAGATGCTGATGGATGCCTGCCCTTGGCCGTGACCACCCCGCCGCAAGTGGCCCTGGACGTGCAATGGGACTTCGGTGACATCAACAACCCCAATGTTCCAGGAGCCACTGCACACCTCTACACAGAGCCCGGAACATATACCGTAATCGCAGAAGGAATCAGTGTCTTTGGATGCGCAGGATCGGACACATCCACCGTCATCGCCCACCCGTCACCGACCCCTGAATTAACGGCAGAAGACGCACTATGTGCACCAGACCCCGTTCATCCGATTCGAACCGATGAAGATGAGGATGGTGCTGTATCGTGGAGTCTTCAAGTTGATCTCAGCACGATTTATCCTTGGAACAACTCCACGGACACCACCATTGCCCTCGAACCCGGAAATCACTTGCTGACTTTGCTCGCCACAAGCGATCAAGGTTGCACAGCGGAATCCAGTGTAGAGGTCGTCGTCCAAAACGAAGTCACAGCCGGATTCACACTTCCAGCAGACGGGTGTTCTCCTGTGAACTTCAACATTACCGGAGTCGACATCACAGCCAATGCCTTGGCAACTTGGACCATTGAGACCCCCTTTGGCACGGACACACTCCAAACCCTGACCCCGTCAGCACCGAATTGGATCACAGGTCCAAGTTCAGACACCACAGATTACAGCGTCACCCTTCAGGTGGAAGACCCAATCACCGGTTGTGCCGCACAACACACGGACACCATTTCCGTCTTCCCACAGCCTGAGGGGCAAATGACCGTTGCAGGCCTCAACGGGTGCGATGTCATCGCCACCTTTGCTTACAGCGGAACTGCAGAAACCCTCACCTGGAACTTTGGAAATCCGTTTGAGCCCGCCCCGGAGACAACCTCCAGCAACTCCATCTCCCACGCCTACCCCAACCCCTTGGGCACGGGATACACAGCCACGGCCACAGTCACAGCCAGCATCGGCGCCTGCACCGACACCGACCAAGTCAGCTTTGACATTCCTGCCATTGTCGAGGCCGAAATCTCCCTGCCCGACACCGTGTGCATGGGAAGCACCGTGCCGCTGCAGAATCTATCAACTGGGGTTCCCCTTGACATGGGAACAGCCAGCGGCGCTTGGACTTGGATTACAGGCAACGACACGCTCATCGGATTCGAACCCACCCTGCCGCCATTGGATTCGAACACGGTCAACGCAGGGCCACAAACCAACGCCCTGCTTCCGGTCTCCCTGTCCATCGTCCATCCGGAAAGTGGGTGCACGGATGTAACAGAAACCAGCATTGTCGTGCTCGGAAACCCAGAGGCCAGCTTCATTGCCACTCCGGACGCGTTGTTTGACGAGCCCTACACCACAAACGTGGTGGACATGAACCAAATCGCCAATGGAGGAACAACACTCTGGAGCGTCAGCGGTAACGGAATCTTCGACGAAACCGCGGGAACGGTCAACTGGCCTGTCAACACCCACGGCGTGCAAATCATCACTGTCGTGCTGGACAACAACGGATGCACTGACACCTTTAGCCAAGAGGTTCTCTTGGTGCCGCCCCCTCCCTCCATCAGTTTCGAAGGCGACACCATGTCGTGCGCTCCGATGCAAGCCCTGTTTGTTCCGAGCATCATCGGCGTCGTGGACAGTGTCGTTTGGACCTTTGGCCAGGGGACATCACGCACGGTGCAGGACCAACCCGAAAATCCCATTTCCTTCGGTTATTTCGAACCGGGGATTTACACGGTGGGCGTCACGGCCTACGGGCCGGGGGGCACGGCAGTGGCGGACTCAGAAACCGTGGAGGTGCTGGACCAAATCAATGCTGGGTTTTCCATTTTTCCTGCTGAATGCGCCGAGGTAGGCGATGTCATCGAATTCACTCCAAACTTCGATTACGAGGATGCCACCTATCAATGGCAACTCGGCGATGGAACAGAAATCGAGACATTCGAAGGGGGCATTGTCACCCACACGTATACCGAAGCAGCAAGTCCGACCATCACATTGACCATCGAAAACGCTTTGTGCACCGACAGCACCTCTCGGATCGGATGCATCATCGAATTCCAAGGTGGAAGCGTGGGGGTTCCCAGTGCCTTTACCCCCACGTTCGGAGGTGACGGAAATGGGTCTCAGGCCTTTGGCGACGATGACTTTAGGGACAACGACGTCTTTTTCCCCCAAATCGACGGCAACCCCATCGCCTACAGCTTCACTGTCTACAACCGATGGGGTGAACAAATCTTCAGTACCGGAGACCCCACCGTTGGGTGGAACGGTCACTTCCAAGGCAACCTCTGCAAACAAGATGTCTATGTCTGGCGGGTGGCAGCTGTGTTCATCGACGGCACATCCGTGGAACAAGCAGGGGACGTCACATTGATTCGCAGATGAACACACTCCGTCCACTTCCCTTTCTTCGGAGCGCGACCCTGATGGCCGCCCTGTGTGTCCTGACCACCACCTGGGGGCAAGATGCCCAACTCACGCAGTTCTACGCTGCTGCTCCCCACCTGAATCCCGCTTTTGCCGGGGGCACACTGGAAAACCGGGTGGCCTTCCACTATCGTAACCAATGGCCAGGTCTGCCCGGACGGTTCGTCTCCTATGGCGCATCCTACGATGTCTTCATCCCCAAAATCAACAGCGGAATCGGGGTCATCTTCTCCTCTGATGAGGCAGGCAGCGGCGCATTGGGATCCAGCTCATTTGCATTCCAATACAGCTATGAGGTCCCGATCAACGACAACCTCTCCTTTCGGCCGGGCCTTCAACTCGGCTGGAGCAGCCGTGGGCTGCTCAACTGGCAGGACCTGGTGTTCGGAGACCAAATCAATCGCGGGGTAACCGACGGAGGAGCGGGGGCATCACTCGAGGGACTGTCCAACTTTCAGCTGGTGCGGAACTACTTCGACGTGGCCGCAGGCGGCGTACTATACGGCAAGAAATTCTGGCTCGGGGTCAGCAGCCGTCACCTGAACACCCCCTCGGAAAGCCTAACGGATGCCACCATAGCGGCCGTTCCCATTTGGCTCAGCGCGCACGGCGGCATCCGCATCCCCGTTGATGGTGGGCCCAAGGGCTACGACCAAGACGTCCTTGTGGCCGCCGGATACCGAAGCCAAGGCCAGTTTGACCAGATGGACTTCGGCATCAGTTTTGACAGTCCGTTTCTCACCTACGGGATCTCGTACCGACAAATTTTGATGAAATCCGCGCCAGACGGTGCCCCAAACCACGACGCCGTGTCCGTGTTAATTGGTCTGACCGAAGAAAATTTCCGCGTGGGATACAGCTATGACATCACCGTATCCAGCCTGGGTTGGGGCATCTCAGACGGCGCCCACGAACTCACCCTGACTTATGTGTGGAAGACCCCGAGTCACCTCCGAACCCGGCCCCACAGGATCCTCCCCTGCGCCGAATTCTAAAGCACTCAACCCACGGGAAGCACATTGACCTCCCGCTCCAAGGCCACGCCAAACTTGGCGAAGACATCGCTTTGGATATCCTCTGCCAACTTGACAAGGTCTGTGCCTTTGGCGCCCCCGCGGTGGACGAGGACCAAGGCCTGACGGTCGTGAACCCCGTGGGTGCCGCGGTCATGGCCTTTCCATCCCGCACGGTCAATCAGCCATCCAGCCGCCACCTTCACCCCATTCGGGGCCGGGTAGTTGGGAACATCGGGATGCGACTTCACCAAAGAATCAAAAGCCCCGTCATCCAAAACGGGGTTCTTAAAAAAGCTGCCCGCATTGCCGATCAATGCAGGGTCAGGCAGTTTGCTTCTGCGAATGCGAATGACCGCTTCTGAAACGGCGCGTGCATCCGGAACATCGACCCCTTCGCGATCCAGCTCTGCTCGAATGGCACCGTATTCCAACCTCAGATCCGGAACCAAGGGAAGGCGAAAAGTCACATGAGTGATAACAAATTGTCCCTTGAGGGCGCGCTTAAATACACTCTCTCGGTATCCAAATTGACAATCAGCATGAGAGAAGGTGTGGACCTCCCCCGAAGCGATGTCAATGGCCTCCAGCGAATCAAACCTCTCCTCCAACTCGACTCCATATGCCCCGATGTTTTGCATCGGCCCTGCACCCGTGCTGCCGGGAATCAGGGACAGGTTTTCGAGTCCATTCCATCCCCGAGCCAACGACGCCTGCACAACATCGTGCCAAGGAACACCGGCTCCAACCCGGACATACACTGCCTCAGCATCCTTCTGGACCTCTTGGATTCCATCGATGCCCAAACGCAAAACCAAACCGGGAAGGTCACCAGTAAACAAGACATTGCTTCCCCCGCCCAGCACATGCAGCGGACAACCACTGCTACGGCGCCAAGCCAAGGCCTCCTTTGCGACCTCCACCGATTCACAGCACACGAAGTGCTCCGCTGTGGAGGGCAAACCGAACGTCGTGAGATCTGCAAGGGATCGGTGGGCTTCTAACTGCACGTCACGAAGTAACGGACTCTACTTGGTCCATCGTCTCCATCATGGCATGGGTTCCAACCTTTCTATGTTCTTCACCGCCTCCTCGTATTCATGTTGGGTCATCGAGATCAGAGCAAGAAGTACGGCAGGCAGTCGCAAAATGGCGAGGCTGGAGGCAACGGGAATGGGCGGCTGGCTCATGGGAGGAAGTTCCGAAAAATGGACGCGTTGGGGCCGTTAATTTTCGCACATGGACAAGGTCTTCGTTCCCCGATGGTTTGCTGCTC